>CAZJTB010000232.1:0-4947 GCA_964548485.1 uncultured Chryseobacterium sp.
GCGAGGGCGAGGTGATCGATTGCCTGGGTGTGATCGGTGGAGGTGCGCTGCCCGGAACCCCATGTGATGATGGCCTTGCGCTGACCACGGATGATGCTTACGGAGCGGATTGCATCTGCGCCGGCGTTCCCACCGACGCGGATTGCCTCGGTGTTCCGTTCGGCGATGCGCTGCCCGGTTCGCCCTGCGATGATGGCGATCCGCTCACCGGCGCCGATGCGTGGACCCTGCAATGCGCGTGCATTGGACTGCCGTTCGATTGCACAGGCGCTCCCGGCGGAACAGCCTGGCCCGGAACGCCGTGCGATGACGGTGATGCCACCACCGGCAACGATGCCTGGACCGCGGACTGCGCCTGCGCGGGCCAGCCGCTCGATTGCGCCGGGGTTCCCGGTGGATCGGCACAGCCCGGCTCGCCGTGCGATGATGGCGATGCGGCCACTGGCGGCGATGCGTGGACATCGGATTGCGCCTGCGTGGGCCAACCGCTCGATTGCACGGGTGTGCCGGGCGGATCGGCTTTGCCTGGAACGCCATGCGACGATGCCGATCCAGCCACCGCTGAGGATGCCTGGACGGCCGGCTGCACCTGCCTTGGGCTGCTCATCGATTGCCTGGGCGAAACCGGCGGCGACGTGCTTCCCGGTTCCCCCTGCGATGATGGCGATGCCACCACGGGCAATGATGCCTACGGCGCGGACTGCCAATGCGCCGGCTTGCCGCTCGACTGCACAGGCAATCCCGGTGGCACCGCGCTGCCCGGTGCTCCGTGCGATGATGGCGATGCTCTGACGGGTGACGACCGCTGGACAACGGACTGCGCGTGCGTGGGCTTGCCGCTCGACTGCACCGGTGTTCCCGGTGGCATGGCGCTGCCCGGTTCGCCGTGCGACGATGGTGATGCGGCCACAGCGCTGGATGCGTGGACGGCCAATTGCCAGTGCGCGGGCCAGCTGATCGATTGCCTGGGCGTGCCGGGTGGCCCCGCCCTGCCCGGTGCGCCATGTGATGATGGGGATTTCTTCACTGGCGATGATCGGTGGACGGCCGATTGCGTCTGCGCCGGCCTGTTCTTCGATTGCGCTGGTGTGCCCGGCGGACCCGCCCAGCCGGGGACGCCTTGCGATGATGGGAACCCGCTCTCGATCAACGATACCTGGAGCAATGGATGCGATTGCCTCGGCGTATTGCCCGATTGCCTGGGCGTGTATGGCGGCACCAGCCTGCCCGGAACGCCCTGCGATGATGGCGATCCGACCACCGCGCTCGATGCGTTCACGGCGGATTGCCAATGCGCGGGCCTCCTGCTGGATTGCGAGAATGTCCCTGGCGGTCCGGCGCTGCCCGGAACCCCCTGCGATGATGGCAACGCCAACACGGGCAACGACATCTGGCTGGGCAACTGCCTGTGCTTGGGCCAGGCCTTCGATTGCCTAGGCGTGCCCGGAGGCGCAGCGCTGCCCGGCACTCCCTGCGACGATGGGAATCCGCAGACCGTGCAGGACGCCTGGACGCTCGCCTGCAGCTGCCTCGGCTTGCAGCTCGATTGCGCCGGGGTTCCCTTGGGTACCGCCTTCATCGACGATTGCGGCATCTGCGCGGGCGGCACCACCGGCATCATCCCGAATGCCGATGCCGATGCGGATGGCTATGCCGATTGCATCGATAATTGCCCCGCTGTCGGCAACCCGGCGCAGCTCGACTTCGACGGCGATGGCGTGGGCGATGCGTGCGACAACTGCCCATGGGTGGCGAATCCCGGTCAGGAGGACAGCAACGGCAACGGCGTTGGAGACCTCTGCGACGACATCAGCGTGGGCGAGGTCGCCGGCCTTCCGGCCTTCAGGGTGCATCCGAACCCGGCATTCGACCTGCTGCGCTGCGCAGAGGTGAAGGGCGCGGCAAGCATCCTCTTCCTCGATGCCACGGGCCGTGTGGCCGCCGAGCGGCGTTATGCGCAGGCCGTGCAGCTCGAAGGCATCGCGCAAGGCACGTACGCGCTCATGGTGCTCGATGCCGATGGCCGGCCTTTGGCCGCTGCCCGGCTGGTGAAGTTCTGAGCCGCTTCAGCGCGAAACCGGGCGGTGCATTGCGCGGTATAAGGCCGCGGTCGTGCACGCCGCCGGGATCGATCGCGCTGCCTCGCGAGCGATTCCGCCGAAAGGCGAAGGCTGCGTTCAAGGCCATCCAACATCTTGGCCATGCAGCGCTTATCCGCCAGTGCCGTCCTCTTCGTTGCCGTGCTCAGCGCCTTCGCGCAGACCAGCTCGCAACGCGCTTCCGTTCAGCTCTCAGCCACCGTGCAGGCCTCCCCGCCGCGCATCACGCTCAGCTGGACCTCGCTTCCAAGCACCACCAGCATCACCATCTACCGCAAGCTGAAGACCGCCACCTCGTGGGGCACGGCGGTTGCCACGCCAGCCGCCGCCGACCTGAGCTGGCAGGACAACAGCGTGGTAGTGGGCACGGCCTACGAGTACCGCGTGGTGCGCGTATCGAATGGCGTCACGGGCCAGGGCTACATCGCCTCGGGCATCCAGGTGCCGGCCCCCGACTTCCGGGGGCGCATCATCCTGCTGGTGGACAATACCCTTGCTTCGCCGCTGAGCGGCGAGCTGCAGCAGCTTGAGCGCGACCTGCGCGCCGATGGGTGGGGCGTGATCCGCAACGACGTGTCGCCATCGGCGTCGGTGCCGAGCGTGCGGTCCATCATCCAGGGGCACTACAACAGCGATCCCTCCGGCGTGAAGGCGGTTTACATCATCGGCCATGTGCCGGTGCCGTATTCGGGCAACGTGAACCCCGATGGGCACAGCGAGCACCTCGGGGCCTGGCCGTGCGATGGCTACTACGGCGAGCTCAACGGCACCTGGACGGATAACACCGTCAACAGCACCGGTGCCCAGCGGGTGGAGAACCGCAATGTGCCAGGCGATGGCAAGTTCGATCAGAGCAACTTCCCCAGCGACCTGGAGCTGCAGGTGGGCCGTGTCGATCTCTCCAGCATGCCTGCCTTCGCGCCCAGCGCCACCGAGCTCACGCGCTCGTACCTGAACCGCGCGCACGACTTCAAGGTGAAGGGCTGGGTGCCCCAGCACCGCGCGCTCATGTTCGACAACCTCCAATGGGTGAGCAATCCGCTCGCCGCGAGCGGTTGGCGGAGCATGGCTGCGCTCGTGGGCGCGGCCAACATCACCAATGCCAATCAGAACGGCACGCCCTTCCATCAGCTGGTGAACGGGCAGAGCTACCTATGGACGTACAGCAGCGGCGCTGGCGGTCAGGCCATGGATGCCGGGGTGCTCACCTTCAACGGGGCCAGCAACATCGGCACCACCCAGAACCTCGCTTCCACCAGCATGGGCGGCGTGTTCAACATGACCTTCGGCAGCTACTTCGGCGACTGGGACAACCGCAACAATTTCCTGCGGGCCTACATCGCTGGCGGATCGGGCCTGGCCAGCTGCTGGTCGGCCATTCCGGGGTTCTATTTCCACCACATGGGCATGGGCGACAACATCGGCTACAGCGCCTTGCTCACCATGAACAACAGCAGCCTGTACACGCCGCTGCACGATGGCTGGCAGGGCTCCATCGGCCGCACGCACATCGCCATCATGGGCGACCCCACGGTGCGCATGAAGATGGTGGCGCCGCCCACGAACCTGGTGGTCTCCAACAGCTCAGGCACCGCCGCGTTCTCCTGGACGGCATCGCCCGAGGCCGGCATCGAGGGCTATCACCTCTACGAGTTCGCTGCCGACGGCTCCATCACCCGGCTCACGCCCACGCCGGTGACCGGCACGGGCTATACCAATGCCGCCATCCCGTTCGTTGCGGGCCGCGAGTACATGGTGCGCACCGTGAAGCTGGAAGTGAGCAACACCGGATCGTACTACAACCTCTCGCTGGGCGCCATGGGCACCGCGCAGGGCGCCTCATCAACCGATTGCCTCGGCACGCCGGGCGGCAGCGCCACGCCGGGCACCCCCTGCAACGATGGCAATGCCTGCACCACCAACGATGCCTGGAACGCGAGCTGCGAGTGCGTGGGCGCGCTCCCCCAGGCGCCCGTGATCACCAGCATCACGGGTAACGGCCCGGTCTGCGTGGGGCAGGCCATCAACTTGAGCGTGAGCGCTTCCGGCGCCGGTACCCTCACTTACGCCTGGACGGGCCCCAATGGATTCAGCTCCACCGCGCAGAATCCGGGCATCGCATCGGCCACTGCGGCGGCATCGGGGGTGTACACCGTGACCGTGAGCAACGGCTGCAGCAGCGCGCAGCAGACCGTTGGGGTAACCGTGAATACGCCACCGGCAGCGACGATCAACTACGTGGGCACGCCGTTCTGCACAACGGCCGGGGTGGTGAGCGTGACGCGCACCGGCAATTCCGGCGGCACGTATAGCGTGAGTCCGTCCGGGTTGTCCATCAATAACGGCAACGGCAATGTGACGCCTTCGACGAGCACGCCCGGCACATACACGGTCACCTATACACTGGCAGCAGCTGGTGGCTGTCCGGCCTTCTCCACCACGGCCACGATCACCATCACGGCCGCAGCAACGGCCACCATCACGTACGGCAGCGCGCCCATCTGCACCAGCAGCGGCACGGTGAGCGTGACGCGCACCGGCACGGCGGGCGGCAGCTACAGCGCCACGCCGAGCGGGCTGAGCCTCAACACCAGCACGGGCGCCATCGATGCGGGCGCGAGCACCGCAGGCACCTACACGGTCACGTATGCGATCGCGGCATCGGGCGGCTGCGCGGCCTTCAGCACCACGGCGAGCGTGACGATCACCGCCGGGCCATCGGCCACCATCACCTACGGAAGCGCGCCCATCTGCACCAGCAGCGGCATGGTGAGCGTGACGCGCACCGGCACAGCGGGCGGCAGCTACAGCGCCACGCCGAGCGGGCTGAGCCTCAACACCAGCACGG
>CAZJTB010000233.1:0-281 GCA_964548485.1 uncultured Chryseobacterium sp.
GGCTTGCTGGGCAACGGACTGCCCGCGCTGCTCTTCGCCACGGCCCAGGTCCGCATCGACAGCGCGCTGAGCGGCATGCTCAATAGCCTCACCCCGCTGATGACCCTGCTAACCGGTGCGCTCTTCTTCGCCACTGCGGCGAGGGCCGTGCATGTGGTGGGCATCGCAGCGGGGCTGATCGGCGCGGCCGGCCTGGTGGCCTGCGGCCAAGGGCACGACCCTTCGGGCTGGACCTGGCACGCCCTCCTGCCGGTCATCGGCACGCTTTGCTATGGCTTCAG
>CAZJTB010000233.1:361-2372 GCA_964548485.1 uncultured Chryseobacterium sp.
CCCTCACCTGGGTGGGACCCGTTGCCATCATCCTCGCGCTCAATAGCGGCCTGCCTGCCGTTCTGCGCGAGCATCCCCATGGCTGGAGCGCGCTGGGGCATGTGGCCGTGCTGGCCGTGATGAGCTCCGCCTTCGCCCTGGTGCTTTGGAACATGCTGCTCCTGCGCACCACCGCGCTTCGCGCCAGCATGGTCACCTACCTGATGCCACTGGTGGCCATGGGCTGGGGCTTGCTCGACGGGGAACGCATCGGCGGCCTGCAGTTGGGCATGATGGCGCTCGTGCTCGCGGCGGTCTGGCTGATCTCGGCAAGCGAGAATCGGTGAGGGATCGGCGGTGCCGACCATCTTTGCCGCATGTACCTGGGCCAGAAAGTGGTGGTGGTGCTGCCCGCATACCGCGCGGCGCAAACCTTGGAGCAGACCTATCGCGAGATCCCCTTCGACATCGTGGACGAGGTGGTGCTCGTTGATGACCGCAGCCCTGACAACACCGTGGAGGTGGCCAAGGGCCTCGGCATAAAGCATGTGGTGGTGCACGAGCAGAATAAGGGCTATGGCGGCAACCAGAAGACGTGCTACGACACGGCCAAGAAGCTCGGCGCTGACATCGTGGTGATGCTGCACCCCGACTACCAGTACACGCCCAAATTGCTCACGAGCATGATCGCGCTCATCGGCAACGATGTGTACCCTGTGGTCTTCGGGTCGCGCATCCTGGGCAAGGGCGCGCTGAAGGGCGGCATGCCTCTGTACAAGTACATCGCCAACCGCTGGCTCACCTTCACGCAGAACATGCTCTGCGGGCAGAAGCTCAGCGAGTACCACACCGGCTACCGCGCCTTCCACCGCAAGGTGCTCGATGCCTGCCCCTATCACCGGTGCAGCGACGATTTCGTGTTCGACAACCAGATGATCGGCCAGATCTTCTGGCAGGGCTTCGAGATCGCCGAGATCACCTGCCCCACCAAGTACTTCGACGAGGCCAGCTCCATCAACTTCAGCCGCAGCATGACCTACGGCTTCGGCGTGCTGAACGTGAGCTGGCGCTACTTCCTGGCGCGCACCGGCATCATGAGCTGGAACCTGCTGGGGGAGCGGAAGTAGTTGGGGTTGGGGGTTGACCGCCTACGCTGAAGCTTCGGCGGTTGAAGGTTGGAGGTTCGATGTTCCATGTTCGATATTGGATGTTGGATGTTGGATGTTGGATGTTGGATGTTGGATGTTCCATGTTCCAAATTCGATGTTCGATGTTGGATGTTGCAAGTTGAACCCGAGCGGGCTACCCTGAACTATCCCGTAATTTGTTGCACGGAGCTGCATGCCCTGCGGGCGAGGCTCCCGTGATATGCCCTCGCATTCCCGCATCCAGTTGATCATCATCGCAGTCGCCGCGCTGCTCTTCATCCCTGGCCTGGGTGCCGTTCACCTCTTCGATTGGGACGAGATCAACTTCGCCGAGATCGCGCGCGAGATGGTCGTGAGCGGCGATTGGCTGCGCCCGCAGATGCACTTCGAGGCCTTTCATGAGAAGCCGCCCCTGTTCATGTGGCTCCAGGCCCTCAGCATGAAGGCCTTCGGCGTGGGCGAATTCGCCGCGCGATTCCCCAACGCCATCTGCGGCGTCCTCACGCTGTGGCTGCTCTACCGCATCGGCGAGCAGTTGCGCGGACGCGTCTTCGGCATGCTGTGGGCGCTGGCCTACATCGGATCCATCCTGCCCCACCTCTACTTCCGCAGCGGCATCATCGACCCGTGGTTCAACCTGCTGATCTTCCTCGGGCTGCACGCCATCATCATCCTGGTGCAACGCGACCCCAAGCGCGACCCCAATGCCATGAACGCGCGCAGCGACCGCCATGCCTGGATCGCGGGCTTCTTCCTCGGCCTGGCAGCGCTCACCAAGGGGCCCGTGGGGGTGCTGGTGCCGGGGCTGGTGGTGGGCGCCTACTGGGCCTGGAAGCGCTTCCGCTTCGTACTCAGCCTGCGGCGCATCGGCATCATCGCGCTCG
>CAZJTB010000233.1:2421-4946 GCA_964548485.1 uncultured Chryseobacterium sp.
AACGGGCCGGACTTCATGGTGGCCTTCTTCTGGCGCCAGGTGGCCATGCTCACCACCGAGGATGCGGGACACGGCGGGTTCATGGGCTACCACTTCGTGGTGCTGCTCATCGGCTGCTTCCCGGCCTCGGTGTTCGCCTTGCAGGAGCTGCTGAAGCCCACACGCACTAATGATGCCCACGAGAACGACCACCGCCGCTGGATGGTGATCCTCTTCTGGGTGGTGCTCATCCTCTTCAGCATCGTGAAGACCAAGATCGTGCACTACAGCAGCCTGTGCTACTTCCCGCTCACCTACCTGGCCACGCTGCAGCTGGAGCGCGTCTGGAAGAAGCAGGAAGGCTTCGGTTGGAGCCGCTTCCTGCTCGGCGGCCTCGGCACCGTGATCGCGCTGGTCGTGATTGCAGTGCCCTTCGCGGGCATGAACATCGATGCGATCAGGCCGCTCTTCGCGCAGGACCCCTTCGCGCTGGCGAACCTCGATGCGGAGGTGACCTGGACGGGCCTCGAAGCAATCGCCGGGTTGGTGCTGCTGGCCGGCCTGCTCGCCGGGCATGCGCTGCACGGTCGCAAGCGGTACCGCGCTGCGGTGCTCAGCGTGTTCGCCGGCGGCGCGCTCTTCGTCACCACCGCGCTCTTCTTCTTCATCAACAACATCGAGGGCTACTCGCAGCGCGCGGCGGTGGAGTTCTTCGCGGACAAGGCCGACGAGCAATGCTGGCTGCTCACCAAGGGCTACAAGAGCTATGTGCCCGAATTCTATGGCAGGGTGCAGGAGCCTCAGCCCAATGAGGCCACGCTCTGGCGCGGGCCAATCGACCGGCCGGTGTACCTGGCCTGCAAGGTGACGCACACCGAAGAGGTGGCCGCGCTGAGAACCTTCACCGAACTCTACCGGAAGAACGGGTTCGTGTTCTGGACCCGCAACCCATGACCGACGACCTCTCCCACCTCCTCACCCACCTAGGCGAAGACCGCGAGCGCGGCTTCGATGCCGTGGTGCCGCCCATCGTGCAGAGCGGCAATTTCACCTACCCCACCGTGGCCGCCATGCGCGCTGTGGTGCAGCACGAGTTCGATAAACCGCTGTACACGCGCGGCTACAATCCAACGGTGGCTGTGCTGAGGCAGAAGCTCGCCGCCCTCGAGCAGGCCGAGGATGCGCTCGTGTTCAGCAGCGGCAGCGCGGCCATCGCGGCGGCGGTGATCGCCTTCACCAAGGCCGGCGACCACATCGTATGCGTGCACAAGCCCTACAGCTGGACCAAGAAGCTGTTGGCCGAGCTGCTCGTCCGCTTCGGCGTGGAACACACGTTCGTGGATGGCACCGATGCGGAGAACTACCGCAAGGCCATCAAGCCGAACACCACCTTCTTCATCCTGGAGAGCCCCAACTCGCTCACCTTCGAGCTGCAAGACATCGCTGCCGTGTGCGCCATCGCCAAGGAGCACGGCATCATCACCCTCTGCGATAACAGCTTCAACAGTCCGCTCTTCCAGAATCCCATCGCCTTGGGCGCCGACATGGTGGCCCACAGCGCCACCAAGTACCTCAACGGCCACAGCGATGTGGTGGCGGGCGTGCTCGCCGGATCGAAGGTGCGCATGCGGCAGGTGATGAGCCGCGAATTCATGACCCTGGGCGCATCGCCATCGCCGCACGACGCCTGGCTGCTCATGCGCGGGTTGCGCACGCTGGAGCTGCGCGTGAACCGCAGCGCCGACAGCGCCGAGAAGGTGGCGCGCTTCCTGGAAGCGCACCCCAAGGTGAAGCGCGTGCATTGGCCAGGGTTGCCTTCGCATCCGCAGCATGCGCTCGCCCTGAAGCAGATGAAGCGGGTGGCCGGCCTGATGAGCATCGAGCTGGACGCACCCGACGTACCTGCCGTGGAGCGCTTCTGCGACAACCTCAAGCGCTTCCTCATCGCTGTGAGCTGGGGCGGCTACGAGAGCCTTCAATGGCCCGTGTGCGCATTGCAGGGACCCAGCGGCTATTACACCGACCTGCCCTACACCATGGTGCGGCTGTACATCGGGCTTGAGGAACCGCAAGCACTCATCGCCGACCTGGAGCAGGCGCTGGCCCGCGTATGAGGTGCTCACGCAGGCCAGCGCATATCCCGATTAGAAACTCGCACGAAGCGCCATCGTCACGTTCCTTCCCGGTGCCGAGATGCCCGAAGAGTACGGACGGTACCGCTGATCCGTGATGTTCTCCACGCCTAACGTAACGAGCAGCGCCTTCGTGATCTGGTAGCTGCCGCGCGCATTCAGCGTGGCCCATGACGGTGCATGCGGCCGTTCTTCATCGTCTTTGGCGTAGATCGGCAGCTTGGCTTGCTCGCTCGGCGGCAGCTCATCGAAGGTGAAGCCGCCACTGAACTGCATGAAGGCCTGCGCGCGCAGCTTCTTCCGCTCATAAGTGACCCCTGCTTGCCCGAAAGGCGGCGGAGCATGGCGCAAGGGTACATCGGTCATGTTCGCATCATCCTGCTCCACGCCATTCTGCCAGTTATAGCGGACAAA
>CAZJTB010000234.1:0-4944 GCA_964548485.1 uncultured Chryseobacterium sp.
GCTGAGGTACTGGCTGCTGATGGGCGAATCGAAATGCACCTCGCCGCCCTTCAAGTCCCGGCCGCGCACGCGGTAGCCCTCTGGCTCACGCTCGATGTCGGCGCCCAGCTGCCGCAGCGCGTTCACCAGGTCATCATGCGGCCGCTCGAGCAGGCGCGGAATGCCTGTGAGGATGTGCTCCTCGCCTTCGCGCACGCTGGCCCAGGCGAGCAGGAAACGGAAGGTGGTGCCGCCCGCGCCGCAGTCCATCACGCGCGGGTTCGCCTCGAGCAGCTCGCGCATCACGCGGGTGTCGTCGCCATCGCTGAGCTCCGAGACGAGGTGGATATCGCCGCATAAGGAAGCCATGAGCAGCGCGCGGTTGCTGATGCTCTTGCTGCGGGGAAGGGCGATGGAAGCGCGGATGGGCGCTGCAGGGGCGGTGACCGTGATGGATGACATGGGCGCAAAGGAACAGCCCGGTGCGGGCCCTCACTCCCGCACCAGCAGCCGGTAATGCTCCAGCGCCTCCTGCACTTGCGCGGCGGTGATGGCCACATCCACCTGAGCGCTTCCGATGCCCGTGAGCAGTGTGAAGCGGAACTGGCCGGCGCTGTTCTTCTTGTCGTTGCGCATGAGCTCGATGATGCGGTGGTGCTCATCGCCCTGTAGCGCGAAGGGCTTGTAAAGCGAGAGCAGGTGCGCTGCGATGCGGTCGCTGTCATCGCGCGCGAGCAGTCCTTGGCGCCAGCTGAGCCAGGCCTCGCAGATCATGCCCATGGCCACGGCCTCACCATGGAGCAAAGCGCGCTGCGGGCTCTCCCACGAGAACGCCTCGATCCCATGCCCGATGGTGTGCCCGAAGTTGAGCAGCTTGCGCAGTCCGCTCTCGCGTGGATCCTCCATCACCACCTGGGACTTGATGGCCGCGCTTCGCTCCACCAACGGCGTGAGCGCATCGAGGTCGTGCAAAGGGGCATCGCGCAGCGCGTGGTAGTGCGCCGCATCGCGCACCAGGCCGTGCTTGATCATCTCCGCCACGCCATTGAGCAGCTCGCGCTTGCCGAGGCTGCGCAGGAACGGCACATGCACGTAAACGCCCAAGGAATCGTGGAAGAGGCCCACCACGTTCTTCACACCGCCGAGGTCTATTCCCGTCTTGCCGCCGATGGCTGCATCCACCATGCCCATGAGCGTGGTGGGCACATGCACGCACCGGATGCCGCGCTTGTACGCGCCGGCCACGAAGCCGCCCAAGTCGGTGACCACGCCCCCGCCCAGGTTCACGATCAAGGCCTCCCGGTCGGCGGCGCGCGCCGTCAGGTGCAGCCATAGGTCCTGGCATACGCTGAGCGCCTTGCTCGATTCACCCGCCGGCACGCCGATGGTCTCGGCATCGCGCAGCCTGGGCGCATGGGCCAGCAGCTCCGGCAGGCAATGGACCAGCGTATGCTCATCGCCAAGGATGAAGCATGCGCTGGGCTCGGCGGCTTTCAGGCCGCGATCGAGGGCGCGGAGGGAATCGGCGCCGAGCACCACGGGATGGCGGCCGGCATCGATCACCACGGATTCCAAGTGCTTGGGCACCATCTCTACTTTTGACCGCCCTTCGGAGAGGCCATGGCCAAAGGAACGAAGGAAGCCCCCATGCCGTCCACGGCCCCAGCGCCTCCCCGCACCCTGCCCGACCTGGGCGATACGCGCATCGCCTTCCGCCAGTACACCGATCGCGGCCTGCTGCGCGCCTACTGGCTGTTCCGCATCATCGGCATGCCTTGGCTCAACGCCACCGGGCGCGTGCTCACGCAAGCCGCCCTGGCGATGCGCCTGCCGATCAAATGGGCGGTGAAGGCCACGCTCTTCAAGCATTTCTGCGGCGGCGAGACCATCGACGAGAGCCTGAGCACCGCGCAGAAGCTGTGCGATGCGGGCGTGGGCACCATCCTCGATTACAGCGTGGAGGGGCAGGAGGACGATGATTCGCTGGACCACACGCGCGATGAGATCCTGCGCACCATTTCCGCGGCCCAACAGCGCACCGACATCCCCTTCAGCGTGTTCAAGGTCACTGGTGTCTCACCCACCGCGCTGCTGGAGAAGGTGAGCGCTGGCGCTACGCTGATCACCGAGGACAGCCGCGAATGGGCGCTGGTGCAGGCCCGCGTGGAGCGCATCTGCCAGGCAGCGCATGAAGCGGGCCTCCCCGTACTGATCGATGCCGAGGACAGCTGGTACCAGCCCGCCATCGACGCGCTGGCCACGCGCATGATGGAGCGCTTCAACCGCGAGCGCGCCATCGTGTTCAACACCATCCAGCTCTACCGGCACGACCGGCTCGCCTTCCTGCAGGAATCCTTCAAGGCCGCCGAGCGCGGGGGCTACCACCTGGGCGTGAAGCTGGTGCGCGGCGCCTACATGGAGAAGGAGCGCGCACGGGCGGAGGAGAAGGGCTACCCCTCGCCCATCCATGCGGACAAGGCCGCGGTGGACCGCGACTACGACGAGGCCCTGCGCTTCTGCGTGGCGCGCCTGGACCGCATGGCCGTGATGGCCGGCACCCACAACGAGCGGAGCACCCTGCTGCTGGCCCGCCTCATGGATGAGCACGGCATCGCCCGCAACGACCGCCGGGTGTGGTTCGCGCAGCTGCTGGGCATGAGCGACAACATCAGCTACAACATGGCCGATGCCGGCTACAACGTGGCCAAGTACGTGCCTTATGGACCGGTGCGCGCCGTGCTGCCCTACCTGATCCGCCGCGCTCAGGAGAACACCAGCGTGGCCGGGCAGATGGGAAGGGAGCTGCGGCTGATCATGGAGGAGCGGAAGCGCAGGGCGCAGGCGCGCTGAGCGCCGCTCACAGGGGATAGCCACCGCCGGTACATGGCGCGGCGCGCGTACCGCATGGTTCGATAGTTTGGCCGGGCATCAACACCAAGCCTCCATGAGAAAGCACCTCACCCTGCTATCCACGCTGCACTACGTCTATGGCATCCTCACCTGCTTGGGCGCCTTCGCGGTGCTCTCGTTGGTGGGCGTCGGCTTCCTGGTGAACACGCAATCGCACGATGCGAACGCGGAGGTCGTGGGCAGCGTGTTCCAGGCACTCGGATGGGTGCTCTTCGCGGTCATTCTGCTCTGGGGCATCCTGATCATGCTCAGCGGGCGGTGGATCGCGCAGCGGCGCAACCGCACGGGCTCGCTCATCATCGCGGGGCTGTGCTGCCTCAGCATCCCGCTGGGCCTGGCCCTGGGCATCTTCACCTTCGCGACGCTGCTGAACGACGAGGTGCAGCAGGACTACGCGGGGTCAACCGGGAGCACCCGCTAGCGCAGTTCGATCAAAGTGGCGGTGCTGTCGCGATCGAAGTCGCGCAGCGCGCTGATGCGCAGGTTGAGCTTACGGCCGTTGAGCGGGGCCCTCACCGCGTAAACGACGCTGTCCCTGCCCCGCTCCGAAGCGCCGAAATCAATGGTGGCGCTGTCCATGCGGATGCGCAGGTCCTGGAGCGCGATGCCCTGCGCATCGAGCGCCTGCTGGGCTGCTGGCGAGGCCTTCAGGAGCGTGCTGCGCAGCCGCTGTTTCATCTTGGCCTCCGGCAGCCATGCGCTGCTGGTGAGGCGCTGGCCATAGAACCAGTAGGCCAGCCCCCCGCCGATGAGGAGCCCGAAGAGATAGAGCGTGAGGCGGCGCTGCAGGTCCATCGCTAGAACGCAGCCAACAGGATGTCCAGATCCTTGTAAGGGAGCTTGAAGGCCTCGCCGAGGATGGGGCTGGTAACGGTGCCGTTGTAGAGGTACACGCCATGGCGCACGCCGAGGTCGCGCTTGATGAGGTCCTCGAAGCCGCCTACCTCGCCCATGCTGAGCAGCATGGGGCCGAAGATGTTGCTGAGCGCGGTGCTGGCCGTTCGGGGCACGCGGCTGGCGATGTTGGGCACGCAATAGTGCATGACGCCGTACTTCTTGAACACCGGGTCGGTGTGGGTGGTGACCTCGCTGGTCTCGAAGCAGCCACCGCGGTCGATGCTCACATCCACGATCACGCTGCCGCTCTTCATCTCCTTCACCATCTCTTCGGTGACCACCATGGGCGTTCGGCCTGCTTCGGGGCGGAGCGCGCCGATAGCCACATCGGCATGCTTCAGGGCCTTCTTCAATTCTTCGGGTTGAACCACGCTGGTCCACACGCGCTGGCCCAGGTCGTTCTGCAAGCGCCGCAGGCGATAGATGCTCTTGTCGAAGACCTTCACGCTGGCGCCCAGGCCCAATGCGGCGCGTGTGGCGAATTCGCCCACGGTGCCCGCGCCGATGATGACCACCTCGGCGGGCTCAACGCCGCTGATGCCGCCGAGCATGAGGCCTGGCCCGCCCTTGTCGGCCGAGAGGTATTCGCTGGCGATCTGGATGCTGGTGTTGCCCGCGATCTCGCCCATGGCGCGGATGATCGGGTAGATGCCCTCGCGGTCCTTGATGAAGTCCCAAGCCACGGCGGTGATGCGCTTCTCCATCATGCGCCGGAGGGTGTCCTTGGGCTGCACGGTGAGCTGCAAGGCGGAGATCAGGGTCTGCTTGTGCCGCAGCAGCTCGATTTCGGCGTGCGTTGGCGGCGCCACCTTCAGGATCAGGTCGGCCTTGAACACCTCGGCGGGCCCATCCACCACCATGGCGCCGGCCTCGCTGTAGTCGCTGTCCTGGAACTGGGCGGGCTGGCCCGCGCCGCGCTCGATCACCACCTCGTGGTCGCGCTGCACCAGGGTGGCCACGGCTGCGGGCGTCAGCGGCACGCGGTGCTCCTGGAAAGTGCTTTCCTTGGGTATGCCGATGTACAGGCTCTTCTTCTTGCGGCCCACCTCCATCACCTGTTCCTGGGGAAGCAGGGAGCTTTCGCGGGCCAGTTGCTTAAGCAGCTCGGAGGAGGTGGACATCGGTGCGGTGAACGGCACGCGAATGTACGAACCCGGC
>CAZJTB010000235.1:0-4901 GCA_964548485.1 uncultured Chryseobacterium sp.
AGGCCGGCATCATCCACATCGTGGAGCGCCAGGAGCAGGGCTGGAGCTACATCAAAGCGGGATTCTGAGCCATGCGCCGCTACGCATCGAACCGGGCAGCGCATCTGCCCCGGCTGGGCTGGGCCCTGCTCCTGCTCATCGCGGCCGCCACAGCCAGCGCGCAGCAGGAGGAGCATGACCTGCCCCACCGCGACAGCCTGAAGCAGGACAGCCGCCTCTTCGAGATCATGCGCAAGGGCCAGCTCACCGGCCGCCTGCGCCAGTTCAACATGGCCACCGTGAACGATGGCGCGCCGCAGGACTTCCATGCCATCGCCTTCGGCGGCGTGCTCGGCTATGCCTCGGACCGTTGGCACGGCCTGCAGTTCCGCATGGCGGCCGGCTTCACCTTCGACCTGAGCAGCACCACCTTCCAGGACCCCGACCCCGTGACGGGCCTCTACAGCCGCTACGAGATCGGGCTCTTCGACGTGACGGACCCCACACGGGTGGAGGACCTCAGCTACCTGCACGAATTCCAGCTCAACTACATGAGCCGCAACGGCCGCCACCGCACCGTGTTCGGCAAGCAGGAGCTCAACACGCCCTTCCTCAATCCGCAGGATGGGCGCATGCACCCCACCCTGTTCGAGGGCATCTGGCAGCGATCGCGCCTGGCCGAGGGCACCGAGCTGCAGGGCGGCTGGCTCTACCGCGTGGCCCCGCGCGGCACCAGCCGCTGGTACCATGTGGAGGAGAGCACGCACGTGTATCCTACCGGGCGCAACATCCTGGGCCAACCCTCCCAGCACGGCGAGCACCAGCGCAGCCTGGGCATCTTCGCCCTCAGCCTGAAGCAGCGCATCCATGGCAAGATGAGCATCACCGCATGGGACGTGCTCGTGGAGAACATGTTCAACACGATGATGCTGCAGCTCGAGACGGGCGACCGCGAGAGCCGCTGGAGCCTCTCGGCCATGGCCCTGCAGCAAGCCACGGTGGCCACGGGTCGCCTCGCCGATGCAGACCTCGCCTACATGCCGCGCGGCGAGGACAGCCGCGCCTTCAGCGCGCGCCTGCGCCATGTGCCCGGCAAGTTCCGTTGGCAGGCCAACTACACGCGCATCACGGCCCACGGGCGCTACCTGATGCCCCGCGAATGGGGCCGCGACCCCTTCTACACCTTCCTCCCTCGCGAGCGCAACGAGGGCCTGGGCGACGTGCATGCGGCGACACTGAACCTGATACTCCGTGACTGGAAGCCCGGCCTGCGCATCGAGGCGGATGGCGGCGCCTACTGGCTGCCACCCCTGAGCGATGCGCGCCTGAACAAGTACAGCTTCCCTTCCTATGCCCAGTTCGTGCTCAACACCCAATATGCCTTCCAAGGCGGCTGGAAGGGCATGGCCGTGCAGCTGCTCTATCTCTACAAGATGCCCCTCTACGAGCAGCGGCTCACCGAGCGCCAGGCCTTCAACAAGGTGGACATGCACCACCTGAACCTCATCATCAACTACGCGTTCTGAGCGGGCATGGTGACGCGCATCACCAACGCCGCCTGCGCGGCTCCAGACCTTTGCATCATCAACAACACACCTCCCATGTTCGGCAACATCTTCGGCCTCGGCACCAAGGTTGACCTCGGCCAGAAAATCAAGGAAGGCGCGCAGATCATCGATGTGCGCACGCCTGATGAGTTCCGCGCCGGTCACCCCAAGGGCGCGGTGAACATCCCGCTCGACCGCCTGCAGTCGCAACTGGGCAAGATCAGCAAGGACAAGCCCGTGATCACCTGCTGCCGCAGCGGCGCCCGCAGCGGAATGGCCGCTGATGCGCTGAAGGGCGCCGGCTTCGAGGCCTACAACGGCGGCCCGTGGCAGAACGTGCAAGCCCTGCTGCGTTGAGCACTCTGTTGCAGTGGCATTGGTCGCGCTGGCTGCGGCTGCTCGCCGGCCTCGCATTCATCGGGCAAGGAATCGCCAGCGGTGATGCCTTCGCATATGCCGCGGGGGCCTTCTTCGGCCTGCAAGCCCTCCTCAACACCGGCTGCTGCTTCGCCGGCACATGCGCACCATCGCCGGCACGGAGCACCGACCCGAACGACGAAACAACCTACCAAGAGATCAAATGACAACCACTGAGAAAGCCACGAGCTTCAAGGACCTCATCGCCGGCGACAAGCCCGTGCTGGTCGACTTCTCCGCCGAATGGTGCGGCCCGTGCCGCGTGATGGGCCCCATCCTGGAGGACTTCAAGCGCCGTGTAGGCGAGAAGGCCACCGTGCTCAAGATCGATGTGGACCGCAACCCGGCCGCTGCCCAGGCCTACCGCATCCAGGGCGTGCCCACGCTCATCGTGTTCAAGAACGGGCAGCCCGTATGGCGGCGCAGCGGCGTGATGAGCGCCGACCAGCTGCAGGAGGTCATCGCGCCCTTCTATTGAGCCCTGAAGCCCCCAAACCAAACCAATCCAATCCAACCATCCGCATGGAACCCGTCATGATGCCCCGCATCGGCGACAAGGCGCCCGACTTCGAGGCCAACACCACCCACGGCGTGCTTCGCTTCAGCGACTTCGCCAAGGACCATTGGGTGATCCTCTTCAGCCACCCGGCCGACTTCACGCCTGTTTGCACCACCGAACTCACCGAGTTCGCCCGCAACAAGGAGTGGTTCGCTCAACGCAAGACGAAGCTCATGGGCGAGAGCATCGACAGCATCCACAGCCACGTGGCCTGGGTGCAGAATGTGCGTGAGAAGACCGGCGTCTACATGGACTTCCCCATCATCGCGGACATCGACATGAAGGTGGCGAAGCTCTATGGCATGCTGCATGAGAACACGAGCAACACCGCCGCCGTGCGGGCCGTGTTCTTCATCGACCCCAAGGGCATCATACGCCTCATCATGTACTACCCGCTGAACGTGGGCCGCAACATGGAGGAGATCATGCGCGTGCTGGAGGCCATGCAGACCACCGATGCGCATGCCTGCGCCATCCCGGTGAACTGGAAGAAGGGCGAGAAGGTCATCGTGCCGCCGCCCAAGACCCTGGCCGAGCTCGATGCCCGCAACGCGGACGACAAGCTGGAGAAGGTTGATTTCTACCTGGCCAAGAAGCAACTTGCCTGAATAACGCCAACCACACCCGTACCATGCGCGCCTTCGCTATCATTCCCCTGCTCAGCCTCCTGGTGCTCACGGCTTGCGGCCAGACGGCCAAGACCGGCGCCATCGCCCCCGATGCCTTCGAGAAGGCCATCACGCCCAAGGCCCAGCTCATCGATGTGCGCACCGCCGGTGAATACGCCGGGGGCCATATCGAGGGCGCGAAGAACCTGGACTGGACCAGCGGGCAGCTGCAGGCCGCGATGACCAGCCTCGACAAGAACGCGCCGGTGCTGCTTTACTGCGCCTCAGGCCGCAGGAGCGCGGCCGCTCGGGAGGCGCTGCTGCAATCCGGATTCAAGGATGTATCGGATCTGGCCGGAGGCATCCAGGCCTGGGCAGCCCATGGCAAGCCCGTCGTGGGTATTGCCCAAGGAGGGGGCCCGGGGCGAAAGCTCCGGGCTTCTCCATTCAAGGCTCCGCGTGCCCAATAGCCAGAACGATTCCCGTTGAATGGAACCGCAGCGAATCCACATGGCCCATCACGCGGCCATCGCTGCTGAGGAAATGCAGATGGATGAAGGAGTCATGATGCGTGAACACGGTCCGGTGATGCCGCGAGAAGACGCCGATCACCTCTCCTTCCCGATCCTCAATGCGGAAATGCCGCTTGAAGCGCGCGCCTTCAACCGGACCGGTGAAGGTGGAATCCGAGGGGAGGTCCCACACATGTAGATCCACCGCATTGAACCGCCCGGTAAGGCGGAAAAAGAAGGGCTGGTCCCCGCTGTGCCGGTCGAGGTAGATGTCCAATTGCCGATCATCAGCCACTTCCTGTGGCAGCTCCACCTCCTCCCAGCGCGCGACGCGTGCATGCACGAAGAAGGGCGCTTGGGCCATGCTGTCCACCCGTACCACCAGGCTGTCACCGATGATGTGCGCCACATGGCTTCGGCCATCCACCAAGGTGATCTCGCCGCGCATGTGCTCCAGCGGTCCCATGCCATAGAAGCTTGGCCCGCTCAATGAATCCATGGCGATGAGGCCGCTGCGCTGGCCCTCCCACATGGTGCGCTTGAGGGCGCCTGTGGCGATGACTTGTGCGTTCATCGCAACGGCGACAGGGCCCGATGCCGCTAGGAACAAGAAGCGCCTCACCCTTCGCTCGTCATCTTGCCCGGGTCCACCCAGCGGTCGAAGTCCTCGGCGCTCACGTGGCCCAGCGCGATGGCCGCCTCCTTCAGCGTGATGCCCTCCTTGTGCGCCTTCTTGGCGATCTCGGCCGCCTTGTAGTAGCCGATGTGCGGGTTGAGGCTGGTGACCAGCATGAGCGAATTCTCGAGGTGACGCTTGATCACGGGCTCGTTCGGCTCGATGCCTGCCGCGCACTTATCGTTGAAGGAGACACAGGCATCGCCCAGCAGCCGCGCGCTCTGCAGCACGTTGGCCGCGATGAGGGGCTTGAAGACATTCAGCTCGAAGTGCCCCTGCATGCCGCCCACGCTCACGGCCACATCGTTGCCGATCACTTGGGCGCACACCATGGTCATCGCCTCAGGCTGCGTGGGGTTCACCTTGCCGGGCATGATGCTGGAGCCGGGCTCATTGTCGGGGATGATCAGCTCGCCGATGCCGCTGCGCGGGCCGCTGCTCAGCATGCGGATGTCGTTGGCGATCTTCATGAGCGAGACGGCGAGCCGCTTTTGCGCGCCGCTTAGCTCCACCATGGCGTCGTGCGCGGCCAGCGCCTCGAACTTGTTGGGCGCGCTGCTGAAGGGCAGTCCGGTGAGCCTTCCGATCTGCTCGGCCACCTTC
>CAZJTB010000236.1:0-952 GCA_964548485.1 uncultured Chryseobacterium sp.
TCAGTGCCGAGGGGGTGGGCGGCCTGGCCAGCATGAAGGACGGCCTGCACTACACCGTGCTCGAGGAGGAAGGCGGGCAGCCGGCCATCAACCAGTACGCCTACCGCACCGGCGCCAAGGTGGCCACCCTGGTGAAGGCCGATGAGCTGGTGCCCGCGGGCGGCAAGGAGCCCATCGGCATCGAGGGCTACAGCTTCAGCGGCGATGAGAGGAAGCTGATGTTCGAGACCGAGGGCGAACCGATCTACCGCTACAGCTCCTTCGCCTACAACTACGTGTTCGACCGCGCCAGCAAGAAGCTGCTGCCGCTCAGCGACCCGAACAAGCCGAAGCAGCGCCTGGCCACCTTCAGCCCCGATGGCAGCAAGGCCGCCTTCGTGCGCGACAACAACCTCTTCGTGGTGGACCTGGCCACCATGAAGGAAGAGCAGATCACCACCGACGGCGAATGGAACAAGGTGCTCAACGGCGCCACCGACTGGGTGTACGAGGAGGAATTCACCCTGGTACAGGGCTACGCCTGGAGCCCCGATGGCAGCAAGCTCCTCTACCTGCGCAGCGACGAGAGCGGCGTGAAGGAGTTCGACATGACCTATTACAAGGGCCAGCTCTACCCCAGCGAGTACCGCTTCAAGTACCCCAAGGCCGGCGAGGACAACAGCAAGGTCTCCCTGCACCTGCGGGACCTGAGCGGCGGCCTCACCTACAGCATCCCCTTGGGCACCGAGGAGACCGACATCTACGTGCCGCGCCTGGGCTTCACCCCCAAGGGCGAGCCCTGGTTCATGCGCATGAACCGCCTGCAGAACGAGAAGGTCATCCTCACCGTGAAGCTGCCGCCGCCCGGCACCAAAGCGCGCCCGGTGCCCACCGAGGTGTACAAGGAGACCAGCCCCACCTACATCGAGGTCACCGACGACCTCTTCTTCCTTGCCGATGGCAGCGGCTTCAT
>CAZJTB010000236.1:970-4885 GCA_964548485.1 uncultured Chryseobacterium sp.
GAAGGATGGCTGGAACCACATCCACCGCGTGAGCCTGAAGGATGGCAGCCAGCAGCAGCTCACGCGCGGCGCGTGGGACGTGATCGGCGTGAAGGGTATCGACGAGAAAGGCCAGCGCGTGGTGTTCACCGCGGCCAAGAGCGCGCCCGAGAACCAGGACGTGCTGGCCACGCCGCTCAGCGGCAAGGGCGTGATCGCCCTCTCCCCCGCAGGCGGCGTGAACGATGCGGAGTTCAGCACGGGCTTCCGCTATTTCATCAACACGCGCAGCACCTTGAACACCCCGCCGGTGATCACCCTGCACGAGGGCAACGGCAAGCAGGTGAAGGTGCTGAAGGACAATGCCAAGCTGGCCAAGACCTGCGCGGAGTACGGCATGCAGCCGCGTGAGTTCTTCACCTTCACCACCGATGAGGGCGTGGAGCTGCGCGGCTGGATGATGAAGCCGAAGGGTTTCCAGAGCCGCGAGCGCTACCCGGTGCTCCTGACCCAGTACAGCGGCCCCAACAGCAACCAGGTGTTGGACCAGTGGGGCGGCCGCGCCTCCATGTGGCACAGCCTGCTGGCGCAGCAGGGCTACATCGTGGTGAGCGTGGATCCGCGCGGCACCGGCCATCGCGGGCGAGACTTCCGCCACATCACCTACGGCCAGCTGGGCAAGTACGAGACCATTGACCACATGGCCGCCGCCAAGTGGCTGGGCCAGCAGCCATGGGTGGACAAGGACCGCATCGGCATCTGGGGCTGGAGCTACGGCGGCTACATGAGCAGCCTGTGCATCACCAAGGGCGCCGACCTCTTCAAGGCCGCCATTGCCGTGGCCCCAGTGACCAATTGGCGCTACTACGACAGCATCTACACGGAGCGCTACATGGGCCTGCCGAAAGACAATGCGAAGGGCTACGACGATAACAGCCCGGTATTCCATGCCGCCAAGCTCAAAGGCAACTATCTGCTCATCCACGGCCTGGCCGACGACAATGTGCACTACCAGAACGCCGCCGAGATGACCAATGCGCTGATCAAGGCCAACCGGCAGTTTGACCAGTTCATGTACCCCGACCGCAACCACGGCATCTACGGCGGCACCACGCGGCTGCACCTGTACGAGCTGATGACCGACTGGCTGAAGGAAAAGCTCTGATCCCAGCCAAAGGAGCACCACGAAAACCCTTCCGCCTATATTGGCGGGCCGTCGGCTCCCCCTTGCGCCCGCGCCTGCAACCAAACCCCTTCATCACGCATGAAATCCACCGCTTCCGCGAGCAACGGGACAACCGGCCGCCTGCTCGGCTTCTTCCTTCTGGTGCTCGCGGTCTCCTACGGCCTGCTGCGCTTCATGGCCGGCATGGGCACCAGCACCTCGGGCGAGCTGTTCCAGATCTGGCTCTTCTCCTCGATCATCGCCTTCCTTGTGACCGTGATCTTCTGGCTCTTCCAGCAGAAGGAGCACCCGCGCGGGCTTTACCTGCTCTTCTTCGCCGAGATGTGGGAGCGCTTCAGCTACTACGGCATGCGCGGCATCCTCACGCTCTACCTGAGCAAGACCGCGCTCGAGGGCGGGCTGGGCTTCCCCAAGGCTGATGCCACGGTGATCTACGGCTGGTTCACAGGTCTGGTGTACCTCACGCCCATCATCGGCGGGTGGATCGCGGACACGTACATCGGCCAGCGGCGGGCCATCCTCATCGGCGGGGTGCTCATGATGCTGGGCCAGTTCAGCCTGGCCAGCGGCATGGGCCCATCGAGCGCCTACCTGGGCTTCGCGCTGCTGATCATCGGCAATGGCTTCTTCAAGCCCAACATCAGCACCATCGTGGGGCAGCTGTACCCGCAGGGCGATCCCCGCCGCGACAGCGCCTTCACCATCTTCTACATGGGCATCAACCTGGGCGCCTTCCTCGCCCCGCTGGTGTGCGGATACTTCGCTGAGGACCTCTTCGCCGTGAAGGAGGCCCAGCCCGATGGCAGCGTCAAAGTCATCCGCTACGCCTTCGAGTACGGATTCCTCGCCGCAGGACTGGGCATGCTGCTGGGCCAGGTCACCTTCAACACGCTTGCCAAGCGCTACCTGGGCGAGATTGGCCTGCGCCCGGCGAAGAAGAACACCGCCGATGCGGAGGCCCATGCCGAGGCCAACCGCCCGCTCACCAGCCAGGAGCGCGACCGCATGGCGGTGATCTTCACCATCACGGTCTTCGTCACCTTCTTCTGGGCCGGCTTCGAGCAGGCGGGAAGCTCCCTCACCCTCTACACCGACGAATACATCGACCGCACGGTCTTCGGGTGGACCATCCCCACGAGCTTCTTCCAGAGCGTGAACCCCCTGTTCATCGTACTGCTGGGAGCGCCCGTGGCGGCCATCTGGCTGCGCCTGGCCAAGAAGGGCAGGGACTGGAGCATCCCGGTGAAGATGGGCCTGGGCATGCTGCTGCTCGGCGTAGGCTTCCTGTTCATGCTGGGCGCCTCGATGGAGCGGGGCGGCGACAGCGCCGATGCCTCGATCAAGGCCGGCCTGAGCTGGCTGCTGCTCACCTACTTCTTCCACACCGTGGGCGAGCTCTGCCTCTCGCCCATCGGCCTGAGCATGATCACCAAGCTGGCCCCCGTGAAGTTGACCAGCATGCTCATGGGCGTGTGGTTCCTCTCGCCCTTCGTGGCGCAGATCATCGGCGGCTACGTCGCCTCGTACGTGGAGAAGCTGGGCGCCTTCACCGTCTTCGGCCTCATCGCCGCATTCGTCATGGTGGCCGGGCTCATCATGTTCGCCCTCAGCCGCAAGCTCGTGACCATGATGCACGGCCGCGGCTAAGGCGGCACGGTCATTGAAGGCCAGCGCCATCCCGATCCCCATGCTACACGCACGCCCCCTGCACGCGCTCCTCGCCCTGGCCATCGCCGGCGGCCTCAGCGCCCAACCCCCAAAGACCGCCGCCGCGCCCGCCAAGGCCGGCATCCAATGGATGAGCTTCGACGAAGCCCAGGCCGCCGCCAAGAAGAGCCCCAAGCCGCTCTTCGTGGATGTGTACACCAGCTGGTGCGGGCCGTGCAAGATGCTCGATGCCCGCACCTTCAGCGACCCCCGCGTGGCCGAGTACGTGAACAGTCATTTCTATCCGGTGAAGTTCAACGCCGAGAGCGGCGAGCCCGTCACCTTCAAGGGCCAGAAGTTCGAGAACCCCGACTTCAACCCCGGCATGCAGCAGGGCCGCAACGGCACCCACCAGCTCACCTACGCCATCGCCAACGTGCAGGGCCGCATCGCCTACCCCACCATCGTTTATCTCGATAGCGACCTGAATGTGCTGGCACCGGTGCAGGGCCTCATGGACCCCCCGCAGATCGAGCCCATCCTCCACTACTTCGGCGAGGGCCACCACAAGAACCAGGATTACCAGACCTTCCTGAACGGCTTCAAGGGCAAGTGGGCCGCGCAATGAGCCCTGCCTGAACCCTTGCGAAGCCCCGGATAGCCGGGGCTTCGCTGCTTTTCACGAACACTGCGGCGGCCGTGGTCGTTCGGCAGCTACTTTCGCGGCCACCCACTTCCAATCACATTCCATCCGCAAGGCGATGAGCGAGAAGGCGCAGATCATCCTCAACGGCAAGACCTACGAATTCCCCGTATTCACCGGCAGCGAGGGCGAGAAGGCCATCGACATCAGCAAGCTGCGCGATGAGACCGGGTACATCACCCTCGACTTCGGCTACAAGAACACCGGCGCCACCACCAGCGCCATCACCTTCCTCGATGGCGAGGAGGGCATCCTGAGCTACCGCGGCTACCCCATTGAGCAGCTGGCCGAGCACGCCAGCTTCGTAGAGGTGGCCTACCTGCTCCTCTTCGGCGAGCTGCCCAGCAAGAAGCAGCTGGACGAGTTCGAGGGGAACATCCGCTACCACTCGCTGGTGCAT
>CAZJTB010000237.1:0-4835 GCA_964548485.1 uncultured Chryseobacterium sp.
GTATGCCATCGTGCATGCCGCCGTGCGCCGCGCGCTGGGCCGGTTCAGCATCACGCCCAGCCTCGACTTCGAGCCCGAGCCCGCGATCATCGGCGCCGGCGCCGGCGCGCCGGCCTGGCGGCCCACCGACCTGGGCGCCTTCACCGCGCCGCCGCGCCCCAGCCCGGAAGGGTGGCAGAAGCTCTTCGACATGGGCCTGGCCTCGCCGGTGGAGGAGCAGCCGGCCCTGGCGCCCTCGCGCGAGGGCGATGAGGGCGGTGACGAACGGCCGCTGTTCCAGCTGCATGGGCGCTACATCGTGGCGCAGGTGCGCAGCGGCATGCTGGTGGTTGATCAGCAGCGCGCGCACGAGCGCATCCTCTTCGAGCGCAACATGCGGATGCTGGAGCAGGGCGCCGGCATCACGCAGACGGAGCTCTTCCCGCGCCATGTGGACCTGAGCGCCGCCGACCTGGAGCTGATCACCGGGGTGCTGCCCGAGCTGCGCAGCATGGGCCTCGACCTGGAGCTCTTCGGCGGCCGCACAGTGCAGGTGAACGGCATGCCCGCTGAAGCCGCCGATGATGATCCCGCCAGGCTCATCGAGGAGCTGCTGGAGCAGTTGAAGCAGGCCGGCGGCGCGCTTCGCCACGAGCGGCATCCCGCCCTCGCGCGCAGCATGGCGCGCAGCATGGCCATCCGCCCGGGGCGCGCCCTTGGCGCGGCCGAGATGCACGGCCTCATCGACCGGCTCTTCGCCTGCGAGCAGCCCATGCGCTCGCCCGGCGGCAAGCCCGTGGTCATCACATTCACCCTCGACGAGCTCGACGAACGATTCGCGCGCTAGATGCAGTACCGCACCGGACCCTTGCAGCATACGCCCACCGTGGTGAAGAACCTGGTGATCATCAACGCCATCGTGCTGCTGGTGAAATACCTGGGCCAGGGCCGATTCCTCGGCCACCACATGGATTCCCTCCTGGGGCTACACTTCATGGGCTCGCCCGAATTCGAGCCGTGGCAGCTGGTGACGCACATGTTCATGCACGGCGATTTCTGGCACCTCTTCATGAACATGTTCGGCCTGTTCATGCTCGGCTCGCCGCTCGAGTACCACTGGGGCTCCAAGCGCTTCCTCAACTTCTACCTGCTCTGCGGCCTGGGCGGTGCCGCGCTGAACATGGGCGTTCAGGCCTGGGAGCTCGGTCGCCTCGCGGAGCAGGGCACGGTGGCCGCCAACCTGGAGATCGGCAGGATCCTCTACACGCCCATGGTGGGCGCCAGCGGGGCCATCTTCGGCATCCTCGCGGCATTCGGCATCCTATACCCCAACGTGGAGCTGATGATCTTCCCGCTGCCGATCCCGATCAAGGCCAAGTGGTTCGTGCTCCTCTATGCCGGGTACGAGACCTATGCGGGCTACGCGGGCCTCATGGGCCAGGGCAGCGACAACATCGCGCACTTCGCGCACCTGGGCGGTGCCGTGGTGGGCGCGCTGCTGGCCCTGTTGTGGCGCAGGCGCCTGCAGCCATGGCAGCGACCCTGAAGCAAGCGATCTTCGCGGCATGCTGGAGGAGCTGAAGCAGCAGTGGCGGAGCGGCGGCATGGTGATCCGCCTGATCCTGATCAACGCGGGGGTGTTCGTCGCCCTGCACCTCATCAACCTTCCCTTCTGGGCCATGCGCGGGCAGGGCCCAGACATCCTGGGCTGGCTATGGAGCACCAGCAACCTCGACGCGCTGCTGCGCCGCCCGTGGACGGTGATTACCTACATGTTCACGCACTGGGGCTTCGGGCACATCTTCTTCAACCTGCTCATGCTCTGGTTCATGGGCCGCTTGTTCGAGGACCTTCTGGGCGGCAAGCGACTGCTGGGCAACTACCTGCTGGGCGGGCTCGCGGGCTACCTCTTCTACCTGCTCAGCTACAACCGGCTCCCGGTATTCGATGGCCATGCGGCCACCAGCACCATCCTGGGCGCATCTGCCTCGGTGATGGCCGTGCTCGCCGGCATCGCCACCTATCGCCCGGACTATGAGGTGCGCCTGCTGCTCTTCGGCACGGTGCGGCTGAAGTGGATCGCGGCGGTGCTGGTGGTGATCGATCTGGTGAGCGTGCAGGAAGGGCAGAACAGCGGCGGCCATCTGGCGCATCTGGGCGGGGCGCTGTACGGCTACCTGGCCTCCATGGCCTTGAAGCGCAGGCGCCGTGCGAGCGATTGGTCGCTGGCCTTCGTGGAGGGGCTGGAGCGGGCCACCGGTTTCCTGCGCAGGAGGAAAGGTCCGCGGCTGCGCGTGGAGAAGGCCTATGCCGGCCGGCGGACGAGCGATGCGGCCTACAACCAGCGGAAGACCGACCAGCAGGCCCGGATCGATGCGATCCTGGACAAGATCAGCCGGAGCGGCTACGACAGCCTGAGCAAGGAAGAGAAGGATTTCCTCTTCAAGGCCGGGAAATGAGGTTGAACGGTTGCGGCCGGGGCAGCGCGATGGAGCCGCATGCGACCCGCGCGAAAGCAAGTTGGGCATGATGCGCACCACGAAGGGCGATTACAGCAGGGGAGGTGCTGCGGCACCGGCGGCCCGGCCGGAGCGCCGTCGCCCATCGCGCTGGCACCTGCCCATCTGGTGGGCCAACGGCCTGGCGGCGCTGCTGCTGCTGGCGAGCTACCTGGCGCCGCAGGTGAGCCCGAAGGCGTTCTGGCCGCTCGCGCTCATCGCATTCGGATTCCCGTACCTGCTGCTGCTGCACGCCGCCTTCATCGGGTATTGGCTCGTCTTTCGCCGCAAGCGCATGCTGCTGAGCGGGGTGGCGCTGCTGCTGGGCTGGGGGCACGTGCGCGACCATGTGCAGCTCTTCGGGAACGATGCCCCGCCCGATGGGATCGGCGAGCCCGTGAAGCTGCTCAGCTGGAACGTGCGCCTGTTCGATCTGTACAACTGGAGGGACAATAAGCGCACGCGCGACGCCATCTTCGAGGTGCTGCGCCGCGAGGATGCCGGCATCCTCTGCCTGCAGGAATTCTTCCACAGCAGCAACAACCGGATCTTCCGCACGCGCGATGAGCTGGTGAAGGACATGGGCTACCGCGAGCATCTGGGCTGGGCGGCCGAGGCGTACTACGAGAAGTTCGGTGTGGCCACCTTCACCCGGCACCCGATCACCGGGCGCGGAAGGGTCGATTTCGGCCGGCGCACCGGCAACATCTGCATCTGGACCGATATCGCGCTGGGCCGCGACACCGTGCGCGTGTACAACGCCCACCTCGCGAGCTACCACTTCGGGCACGACGATCACCGGTTCATCGAGGGCCTCGAGCAGGAGCGGCGCGCCGATTCCATCCGCCTCGGCGGCATGCGCATCCTGCGGAGGCTCCGGCTGGGCGCGCTGCGCAGGGCCGAGGAAGCCGCCCTCATCGCAGCCGACATGGAGCGCAGCCCGCATCCGGTGGTCCTCTGCGGCGACCTCAACGACGTGCCCCTGAGCCATGCCTACCGCGTGCTGCGCGGCCAGCGCCTCGATGCCTTCGTGGAGAGCGGCAGCGGCCTGGGTGGCACCTATATCGGCAAGCTGCCCAAGCTCCGCATCGACCACATCCTGCACGACGAGGCCATCGCCACCTGGGGCTTCCGCCGCCTGCCGGAGGAGCTCAGCGATCACCACGCCCTCTCGGCCATGGTTGCCGTGCGCGTGCCGCACTAGTTTCGTGCGCGCAAGCCCCTCGGACCATGAAACACGCCATTGCCGCGCTGGCGGCCCTGCTCCTCGCCACCTTCTTACCCGCGCAGCCACGGATCCACGGCTGCCTGGTGCTGCCCGAAGGCCAGCGCCCGCATCCCGCCCCGCTTTCACCCGCTCAGCGGAGCCAGATCGAAGAGACCATCGCCCGCAGCGACACCTTCGACATCCTGCACTACGAGATCACCCTCGACGCCACCAACTACAACGGCCAGTCGATAACCGCCGCGACCGCCATCCGCTTCGCGGCGCGCCTGCCCGGCCAATCGGCCATCCGCTTCGACCTCATCGGGCTCACCGTCGATTCCGTCATCGGCGATGGCGGCCCGCTCTCCTTCACCCACGATGGCCAGTACCTGCGGATCGCCTTCGAGGAGGAGCCGCCGGTGGGAGCGGAGCGCCAGATCACCGTTCACTACCACGGCCAGCCCGTGCGCGACCCCTATTGGGGCGGCTTCTACTTCGCCAGCAACTACATCTATAACCTGGGCATCGGCCTCACCACCATCCCGCCCAACTTCGGCAAGGTGTGGTACCCCTGCTTCGACAGCTTCGTGGAGCGCGCCTCCTACACCTGGCATGTGAAGAGCGCCGATGGCCGCAAGCTCTATGGCCAGGGCACCTTCCTGGGCGAGACCCAGCTGGGCGGCGATACCGTGGTACGCTCGTACCACCTGCCGCAGGAGATCCCCACGCACGTGAGCGCCATCGCGGTATCGGATTACGCCGAGCACGCCTTCGTGCACAGCGGAGCCAACGGCGACATCCCGGTTACCCTGTACGCCAAGCCGGCCACCCTGCCCGCCATGGTGGGCAAGTTCGCCGACCTAGGCGCCGCGATCGACGCGCTTGAGCATTGGTATGGGCCCTATGCCTACGGGCGCGTGGGCTACGTGCTCACCACCGACGGCGCGCTGGAGATCCCCACCAATGTGGCCTACCCCGATTTCATGCCCGGGCAGGGGGTCGCGCAGAACCGTAAGCTCTTCACCCACGAGCTCGGTCACCACTGGTGGGGCGATGTGGTGACCCCGCACATCCACAACGACATGTGGCTGAAGGAAGGCCCTGCGGAGTACAGCGCGCACCTGCTCGAAGAGTGGCTCAACGGCCGCGAC
>CAZJTB010000238.1:0-4832 GCA_964548485.1 uncultured Chryseobacterium sp.
TGCGCCTCTACCCAGGGGCGATCACCGAAGCGGTTTGCGTGCGGGGCGTGCATGCAGGCAACCGCGTCACGAACGATCCCGACCATGCGCGCTCCCGGATGCTGATGTACGCGGCGCTCCTGGAGTGGGCACGCGGCCATGCTGAAGGCCTGCCCGGGCTTCAGCGCATCGGCGAGGAGTTCACCGCTCATGCGCTGCGCTGCGCGCGCACCGGAAAGGAGAAGCGCACGGCCCTGGGCTCGATGCTCCGGTTCCGGGGCTCGCTCAAACGGCTCGATAACTGGAATGCGGCCATTGATCTGGCGCCGGAGGGGTGGCAGGACAGCCTGCAATTTGCGCCGCTGCGCTGGACGGCGAGCAGGCTGTTCGCATTCCTGTGGTGGCTCAAAGGCGGAGCTCCCCCGGAGGTGAGGGCATCCTGGTCACGGGCCGAACCGACCTGAGCGACCCATGACGTCAGGCACCGCATCCCAGGCCGCACCCGCAGTGAGCGTGCTGATGACGCTGTGGAACAAGGCCGATTTCGTGGAGGAGGCCATCGCCAGCGTGCTTTCCAGTGATTTCGCCGATTTCGAGCTGCTTGTGGTGGATGATGCGAGCACCGATGATGGGCTGAAACGGGCGCTCCGATTCCATGATCCGCGCATCCGTGTGCTTGCCAGCGAGGTGAATACCGGAAGGGCCGCAGCAGCGAACAGGGGCTTCGACGCGGCGCGCGGCGAGTTCGTGGCCATCCTCGATGCCGATGACCGCATGCGCAGCAATCGGTTGGGCCTGCAGGTGCGGTTCATGCGCGCGCGTCCTGATGTGGTTGCATGCGGCAGCGCGGCCCGCATCATCGGCCGGGGCGCGCACATCGCCACATGGCCGGCCGATGATCGCGAATGCCGCGCGAGGCTGGTCTTCGAGGATCCCATGCTCTATGGTGCCTGCATGTTCCGCAGGTCAGTGCTCGATGTGCACGGCATCCGCTGCGATCCCGACTGGCGCACGCCCGGCATGGACTATCTGTTCCAAGTGGCGCTCGCCCCGCACGGTCGCTTCGCCAATCTGCCGGAGCCGCTCACGGAGTACCGCATCCATGAGCGCAACATGCGCGCGGGGCGAGATCCGGTTCAGGACAAGCTGTTGATCCAGCGAAGGGTCTTCGCCATGCTGGGCGTGCGCCATTCCGAGCAGGAGCTCCGCGATCACCTGCTCTTCCATCGGTTGCTCGCTGGTCCGCTTGACCGCGCGGCCATCATGCGGCTGCGGGCGTGGGCGCGAACGCTGGTCGAATGGAACACCAAATCGGGCTTCGCTGATGAGCGCGCCTTCGAGCTCACGTTGCGCGGCTATTGGGACCAGCTCTTCTACATCCTGCCTGAGCTGGGGGCATCCGCATCGTGGGCGCACCTCACCGCTTGGTGGCCCTGGCGCGCCGATCACGCGCTGTATTGGCTCAAGCGCGCGCTGAAAGGGGCTGCGCCGCGGCGGTGAGGTCGGTACCTTCGCCAACCCTGATTGCCAGCATGGCCGCGCCGCGTGTTTCCGTTGTGATGACCCTTTACAACAAGGGACCCTTCGTGGAGGAGGCCATCCGCAGCGTGCTCAACGGAACGTTCGCCGATCTCGAGCTGCTGGTGGTGGATGATGCCAGCACCGACGAAGGCCCTGGCATTGTGCAGGGAATCAGCGACCCGCGCATCCGCTGGCTGCCATCGAGCCGCAACCAGGGGCGCGCGGCTTCGGCCCAGCGCGGCTACGATGCGGCCCGGGGCGATTTCATCGCCATCCTCGATGCGGATGACGTGGCGCACCCCGAGCGCCTGGCCCGGCAGGTGGCGCACCTGGATGCCAATCCCCAGGTGGGCGTGCTCGGCACGGCTGCGCAATGCTTCGGCGCATCGCACGAGCTGCTTTCCTGGCCCCGAACCGATGCGGAATGCCGGGGCAGGTTGCTCTTCACCGATCCGGTGCTCTACGGGTCGGCCATGTTCCGGGCGGAGCTCCTGAAGCAGGGCGCCACCCTGGCCCGCGCGGATTGGACCCTTCCCGGCGAGGATTACCTGATGATGCTCGATCTATCGCGACGCACGCGATTCGCCAACCTGCCGGAGCCCCTCCTGCGCTACCGCATCGGCAACCAGAACCAGCGCCATGGGCGTGATGCGGTGCACGACCGCGGCGCGCTCTGCGCAGAGGTATTCCGGTTCTACGGCATACCGCTCAATCAGGAGGAGACCGAGCTGCAGCTGCTCTACCATCAGGTGGTGGCCAAGCCGCTAACGCCGGAGCGGATGCGCCGTTTCCTGGCGTGGCACGCGGAGCTCCAGGCCCGTGTGGCCCGGGTGCCCGAGATTCCCTGGGAGGGCTTCGCCGCTGAGCTCGACCGCCGGTTCCGCAAGGTGTTCTTCCTAGTGGCCGACCGTGACTTGGGCAGCGCCATGTCGCTCCTGCGGGCCCGTCGCGACCTGCGGGTGTGGCGCTCCTATCGCTACCTCTCTAACGTGACCGTGCGGCGCTGGATGGGCAGGGCCTTCAAGCATTGAACGCGATGACTTCTTCATCAACACTTCACACTGGCCATGAAGCTTAGGCGGCCATCGCAACTGCGGGGATGAGGACCTTGCCCACCATCTCGCTCGTGACCCCCAGCTTTCAGCAGGCCGGGTCGCTTGCGCGCTGCCTGGATTCGGTGGCCGCCCAGTCGGATGCGCCGGTGGAGCACATCGTGGTGGATGGCGGCAGCACCGACGGCTCGAAGGAAATCCTCGAGGCGCGCGCTGGAGCATTCGCCTGGTGGTGCAGCGAGCCGGACCGCGGACAGAGCGATGCCCTGAACAAAGGGCTGGCCAGGGCAACGGGCGAGGTGTTTGGCTGGCTCAACAGCGATGATGCGCTCCTGCCCGGCGCCCTGCGCACGGTGGCCGAGGCGTTCGCTGCCGATGAGCGCCTCATGGTGCTTGAAGGCGCGCGGGTGGTGGTGAATGGCGGCCGCGTGCGCGACCCGCAGAACGATCCCGCCGACAGGCGATTGCTCTTCATGGATCCGAGAATCAGCCAGCAGGCCCTGTTCTTCCGCACATCGTTGGTGAGGCAGGCTGGGGGGCTCGATTCCGCCTTGCACTACATCATGGACCTGGAGCTGTGGTGGAGGGTCATGTTCATCACCGATGGCGGCGGTCTGCGGGTGATCGACCGCGAGATAGCCGAGTTCCATGTGCATGCGGCCAGCAAGACCGGGAGCGCCAGGGAGCGTTTCCGGCACGAGCAGGCCGGTGTGCTCCATGGGCTCTGCCAACTCATTGGCGAGCCCGAGCTGGCGGCCATCCTAACAATAGGATACCGGTGGCCCGATGGGCTCAGGCCCATGCCTATGGCCGAAGGTCATGCGGCGCTCGTGCGCGACATGGCGGTGCATTTCCTGCTGAAGTGGGACCGGCATGCGCACGATCGCGGGTCATTCCTGCGGATGAAGGCCTTGCTCCGCTGGCCGGGCCTCGCCGCCTTTGAGCGTGATGCCTGGCACGGTCACCGCATTGCGGAGGCCCGGCGCAATGCAGGCTCCGCCTCGTGGCCCATGCACCGCGTCGCCCGCAAGATCAAGCACCTGCTCGGATGAAAGCAAGCGTGATCCTGCCGGTGTACAACAAGGCGGCCTACCTGAAGGAATGCTTGGATAGCATCCGTGCGCAGGACTTCGCCGACTTCGAGCTCATCGCCGTGGATGATTGCAGCACCGATGAGAGCGTGGCCATCCTGGAAAGCGTTGACGATACCCGGATGCGGGTCCTCCGCACCGAGCGCAATCTGGGCCCCTCCGGTGCCATGCAGCGGGGCATCGACGCGGCCCAGGGTGAGTTCCTCATCCGGGTGGATGCCGATGACGTGAGCCTGCCCGGGCGCTTCAGCATGCAGATGGCCTTCATGCGCGCGCATCCTGAAACTGGCCTCAGCGGCGGCGCGGTTCGCCTGCTCCATCGACCGCAGGCCATCCGCTCGAAGCCCCTTGCGCACGACGCCTGCGTGGCGGAACTGCTCTTTGGCGTGGCGGTGCACCAGCCCACGGCCATCTTCCACCGCGAGGCCCTCCTGCGCAGCGGCATCCGCTTCGAGGATCACCTGCCGCGCAGGGGTGAGGACTGGCTGGTGCAGTTGAGCCTCAGTGATCGCATGCGGCTCGCCAACATCGCCGACCCGCTCGTGCTCTATCGGATCGGCCCACAGAACAGCAGCGTCGGGCGCGATCGGGCGGAGGACCTCAAGTTCCTTTCGCGGCGTGCATTCGCGCACTTCGGGCTGGAGCTCGACGAGGCGGACCTGCCCTGGATGCTGATCGCGCAGAAGCACTTCGAGGCGGAGATTGACGCACGATCGATCAGCGCCTTCAAGGCATGGCTCCGTCGGCTGGAGGCCTCGGCCTTGGCGAGCGGCCGCTTCGAGTCAGAGGCCCTGCGCCAGCGCCTGCAACAAGCTTGGGACGAGCTCTGCTTCCACATGCCGAATCATGGTTTGCGCGCGGTGGCGGCCTACCTGGCCCATGACGAGCGGCCCTCATTCCGCAAGACGCGCTACCTCGCATCGTCCATGATCACGGGAAAGCGCTATGTGAACAATGACCCATCCTGAGCCATCGCCAGAAGTCACGGCAACGGACGGTGAAGCCCGCCCGGTTGGCGATGGGCTGGTGAGTGTTGTAGTGCCTTGCCACAATGTGGAGCGCTACATCTGGCGCGCGGTGCAATCCGTGCTGGCGCAGGAGCATCGCCCCATGGAATTGATTCTGGTGGATGACGGAAGCATGGATGGGACCTTGGGCCTGCTTCATGGCTTCGCTGCCTTGCACGACC
>CAZJTB010000239.1:0-4823 GCA_964548485.1 uncultured Chryseobacterium sp.
CTCACCATCAGCACCTGCACTTTCCAGAATGAATACAATACCATCACGGGCATCGTGGCGGGGCAGACCTATAGCGTGGGGAGCTCCTGCGGCGGGTACGTCACGGTGCGCCGCACCACCTTCAACGGCGTGCTGGTGGCGCAGGGCAACGCGCCGCTGTCCTTCACTGCTCCGGTATCGGGCACCTACTTCCTGCACTTCAATACGAGCGCCGCGTGCGGCACAGCGAGCATCTGCTGCACCACCACCATCACGTGCACCTCGTGCACCATCACCCCGCCGCCGGGCGCCTGCAGCGCCGTGAACATCCCCAGCCTACCGGTGACCGGGCAAGCCGTTGTGTGCCACGGTTCGAACCTCATCACCAGCGCCAACATCATCAGCCTGTGCGGAACGGCCAGCACGCTCTACCTCGGCGGCTTCGAGGCCCTCTACACGGTCACCCCTACCGTGACGCAGAACTACGTGATCAATTACAGCGGTCAGACCTGGAGCTCGATCTGGGTCTTCAGCGGAGCCTGCCCGGCCGCTGGTGGCACCTGCGTGGGCTCGGTTTCCAACTCCACCGCTACGCAGACGCTCTCGGTGAGCATGACCGCAGGCGTGCAGTACTGGATCATGTTCGACACGTTCCCGACACCGAACAGCCCCTGCCCCGGCACCTTCAGCATCTCCACGGTGCCGCCTCCCGTTGTGGCCAGCGACTGCAACCAGGCCGTGAATGTGTGCACCAACATCAACTTCCAGATCGACCCGAATGGCTTCGGCGGCGTGTACGAGATACCGCCGCTGGGCTCGCTGGGCAATCCGGATTTCCTGGGCGGTGATTTCATCAACAGCCCTTGGGGCACCGACAACTGGGGCTGCCTGCGGGCCGGCGAGCTGAACAGCACCTGGATGATCGTGAATGTGCTCACGGGCGGAACGCTCGAGTTCACCTTCGGCGGACTGGGCACGCAGACCGGCTTCTACGATTGGATCATGTACCCCTACAACACCAGCGCGTGCAGCCAGGTGGCCGCGAACCAGCTGGCCCCGGTGCGCTGCAATTGGAATGGGGTGGCAACCGGTGGCACCGGGCTGGCCGCAACGCTTCCTCCTGGCGGCAATGCGACGAACTTCGAGCCGCCATTGAATGTGGCGGGCCAGACCCAATGGCTCATCTGCTTCAGTAATTGGAGCTCGGTGACCACTGCAGTTCCGCTGCAGTTCGGCGGCACGGCCGTGGTGAGCTGCTCCCCCTTGCCCATGGAGCTGCTGTCCTTCGAGGCCATCGCGGCGGGCCAGCACGTGGACTTGGAATGGCTCACCGGGAGCGAGAGCGGCAGCTCGCGCTTCGTGGTGGAGCGCTCGCCCGATTCGCAATCGTGGAGCGACCTGCTGGAGCTGCCCGCTGCGGGCGAATCCCACCAGCCCAGGCTCTACAAAGCCATGGACCAGCAGCCGCTCCATGGCTTGGGCTACTACCGCCTGCGGCTCGTGGATGTTGACGGGAGCCACAGCCATTCACCGATCCGGTCCGTTGAGCTGGAGCCCCGTTTGACCGTGGCGCCGAATCCTGCCTCGGGATCGTTCACGGTGATGAACGCGGCGGATGGTGCCCTTGTGCAGCTCTTCGACGCGCTTGGCCGCGAGGTGCCCACGGCACGTGCGCCGGGCAGCGCATCAGGCTCCATCGTCATCGATCCGGGCAGCGCGCCGCAGGGCGCTTACACGCTCCGGATCACAGAAGGCGCCGCCGCGGTGATGAGCGCGCGCGTGATGCTGGAGCGGTGATCATCACTCCCTCATCCTGCTGTCCACGATGATCGTGACCGGCCCATCGTTCACGAGCCCCACCGCCATCATGGCGCCGAACTCGCCACTCTGCACGGGCTGCCCCAGGAGCTCGCCGAGCCGCTGCTTCGCCCGCAGGTAGAGCGGGATGGCTTCCTCCGGCCGCGCAGCGCGGATGTAGCTGGGGCGATTACCCTTGGCGGTGCTCGCATGTAGGGTGAACTGGCTCACCAGCAGCAGCTCTCCACGCGCCTGTGCGATGTCGAGGTTCATCACGCCGGCCTCATCCGGGAAGAGCCGCATGCGAATGATCTTGCCGCAAAGCCATTCCAGATCCGATTCCGAATCGCCGACCTCGATGCCGAGCAGCACCAGCAGCCCGGGCCCGACGCGCGCATGCTCGCGCCCCTCGATGCCCACGCTTGCGCTGCTCACGCGCTGGATCACCGCGCGCATATCAGTAGCCGTTCTGCTCGAACCAGGCTTTCACGCGCGCGTGCTTCTCGGCGTCCGTGCCCTTGCCGTGGATGGCATCGCGCCAGGTGCCGTACATGGGGTTCGGCAGCAGGATGAAGCTCCGCGAAAGACTGTCGCGCATGGCGTCCACCGCATCCCTGCCGTAGCGGCTGCTCCGGTCCTTGAAACGCTCATCGAAATCGCGCAGCTGGTCGCCGGCCATGAGCACGATGCGATGCGTTGCTGCGACCTTGGCGCGGCGCTCGGTCTTGTCGCTGGTGCCTGCCATCAGCAGCAGGTGGGCCTCATCCGCGAACGGGAAGCCCAGGTCACCCAGGTTCTTCAGTGTGCTGGCCTTCTCGCGGATATCGCGATTGGTGATGTAGAAGACCTCACAGCCTGCGCTCTTCGCGAAGAGGAGGAACTCCAGGGCTCCGGGAGAGGCCTTCGCCGCTGCCTTATCGGTCCACTCCCGCCAATCCTTCTGGTCGAACGTTCGCCCGAGTCGTATCGCATTCACCTGATAGGGACTGTTGTCCAGCACCGTCTCATCGATGTCCACCACCACGGCGAGCGGCCTCCGGTCAAGTTCCTTGGCGTCTGCCATCTGTTTCTCTTCATCAATGTCCTTCAATGCCGATTCCAATCGCCACGTGGCGTACTCGTAGGTCTGGAGATAGAGCCAATACGCCTCGGCCGAGGCATGCTGCCAGATCACGGCATCGGTGCCCTGCTGGGCGAGCATGGCCTCATGATCCGGTGCGTGAGCGGCTGGCCTGCTGCTCGAGCACCCCAGCAGAAGAACCATCAGCGTGGAGGGGATGACCCATCGGTTCACAAGCCGTCGTGTCTTCATGGTGTTACGCTTTCAGTCCACTCGGTATGGGTTCTCATCATCCACCCCGTCGAGCATGTCAAGATAGCTGCGGTACCTGCTCTGAGCGATCTCGTCCTTCTCCACCGCGCCGCGGACGGCGCATCCGGGCTCCTCCTTGTGCAGGCAGTCGGAGAAACGGCACTGCCCCTTGAGCCTGAACATCTCGGGGAACTGATCGCCGATGTGATGCGCCTCCAGGTCAACCAGGCCGAAGCCCTTGATGCCCGGCGTGTCGATGATGTACGAAGGTTGGGGGTTGGAAGGGCCATCCGAAGCCTTCAACTCGTGCATTTCCGCATACGTGGTGGTGTGCACGCCCTTGCCACTGGCCTCGCTCACCTCCAGGGTATGCAGGTCGAGCGAGGGATCGATGGCATTGATGAGCGTGCTCTTGCCCACGCCGCTATGCCCGCTCACCAAGGTGATCTTGCCGATGAGCAGGGCCTTCACTTCATCGACGCCCCTGCCCTCGATGGCCGAGGTGATCAGGGTGCGGTATCCGGCCCCTTCGTACACCTCCTGATACTCCGCCAGAAGGTCCAGCTCCTCCTCGGTCTGCAGGTCGTCCACCTTGTTGAACAGGATGATCACGGGCACCTGGTAGGTCTCGGCGGTGACCAGGAACCGATCGATGAAGCCGAAGCTGGTGCGCGGCCTCGCCAGCGTGACCATGAGGAGCGCCTGATCGATGTTGGCGGCAATCACATGCTTGTGGTGGCTCAGGTTCACGCTGCGGCGCACGAGGTAGTTGCGGCGGTCGTGCAGGTCGGTGATGGAGCCTGGGTGCTCGGCATCGCGCTGCGGCTCGAAGGAGACCCGGTCGCCCACGGCCACAGGGTTCGTGCTCTTCCAGCCCTTAATGCGCAACTGGCCACGCGCCACGCACTCATGGCGGCGGCCATCCTCCCCGCGCACGAGGTAGCGGCTTCCGGTGCTACGCATGACAAGGCCTTCGGGCATGCGGCAAAGGAAGGGCGTGACGCCTTGTTCCCGCAGGCGAGGCGTGGGCCCCAGGCGCGCTCCTGCGCCACAACAGGCGGCAGCGCGCAAGGAACCGGGCACCGGCACCCAATGTCGCCGAATACCTTCGCGCCATGTCCATCGCCGTGCGCTCCGTCACCAAGGCCTATGGGGCGCAGCTCGCGCTCGACAATGTCTCCTTCGCCATCGGCAAGGGCGAGGTGGTGGGCTTCCTGGGCCCCAACGGCGCCGGCAAGAGCACCCTGATGAAGATCCTCACCTGCTACCTGCCGCCCACGGCGGGCAGCGCCGAGGTGTGCGGATTCGACATCGGCGGCAAGAGCATGGAGGTGCGGCGCAGAGTGGGCTACCTGCCCGAGCACAACCCCCTCTATCTGGAGCTCTACGTGCGCGAGGCGCTCGATTTCATGGCGGCCGTTCACGGCCTGCCCAACCGCGCCAGGCGCGTGGAGGCGATGATCGAGCGCGTGGGGCTGGGGCCGGAGCAGCATAAGCGCATCGGCCAATTGAGCAAGGGATACCGCCAACGCGTGGGACTCGCGCAGGCGCTGATCCACGACCCCGAGGTGCTCATCCTCGATGAGCCCACCAGCGGGCTGGACCCCAATCAGCTGGAAGGGATACGCGCGCTGATCAGCGGCCTGGGCCGGGAGAAGACGGTGATGCTGAGCACGCACATCATGCAGGAAGTGGAGGCCATCTGCCATCGCGTGATCATCATCGACAAGGGGCG
>CAZJTB010000240.1:0-4815 GCA_964548485.1 uncultured Chryseobacterium sp.
GCTCGCCGAAAGGCGGGCGGGGCCTCGCGCTTCGGGGGGCATCGCGCTTTTCCGCACTGGCGCAACCCGGCGGTAGGGTCAAGGCCTTGAGCTTGGCCTAGCATCAAATGGCCCCGCGCTTAATGATCGGTTCAAGTGCCGTACAACTGGACCTAATCATGCCTTAACAAGGTCGAGGTTGCTTTGCCGCCGAATTCAAGCGGGCAGATGACAAGGCACATGCCGCAAGGCAAAGGTTGGTGGGAAGCACTGATGGTCTGCCTGTTGCTGCTTGCCCCGATGCTGATGCGCGGGCAGTACACGGCTGGTGATTATGGCTCCTGGAACAGCGGCCCATGGAATACGTTGGCCACCTGGCGCGTGTACGACGGCTCCAGCTGGCTTACCAGCCCGGCTGCCGCCGCACCGCCCAACTCCACCCATACGGTATGGATCAGACCGGGCACCACGGTCACTGCGGTGTTCGGAGCCATCTATCACTGCCGCAATCTCATGGTGGAGGCCGGCGGCAAGCTCTTCAACAACAACACCGGGCCCACCAGCCTGAGCTATGTGACCATCTACGGCACCACGCTGCGCTGCGATGGCGTGATCGGCAACAGCCCCACATTGGATGGCATCAGCTTCAACATCGAAGGGGTGAATGTGCTGCTGAGCGGCACGGGCCAATTCGAGGCGGCCCGATTGCGCAAGCCGCTCACCACGGACCTGGTACCCGGACCTGCGAACGTGACCACGAACCTCACCATCGACATGGACATCACGCTCCGCTTCAGCGGCGGATCGAACACGATGATCTACAACAACAACGGTAACACGTCCACCAACTTCAATGTCACCATCAACGCTGGGCGCACGGTGAACCTGAGCGGTGCGGTCGGCGCGGGCAACATCAGCGTGGATGGGGTGGATGGCCTGGGCTCAGGCGAGCGGGGCGGCACCTTCACAGTGAACGGCACGCTGCTGATCCCGGGCATCCTCTACCTCACCTCGAACAACACGCTCCCGGCCTATCAGGCGCGCTTCACGATCAACAACGGCGGCTACGTGCGTTGCAATCAGATCAGTGCCGGCGCCAGCGGAGCGGGCGGCCATCTGCTCACCGTCAACAGCGGCGGCACCTTGGAGATCATGGGCACGCCCATCGGGTGGACCGTGCCGCCAAGCACCACGAACAACACCTACCAGCTCGATATCGCCAGCACGGTGATCTACGGTGCTACCGGCAACCAGGATGTGCAGCAGATCCCACACGCCATGGCCGCCTTCGTGGGCTACGGCAACCTGCTGATCCGCGGCTCGGGCACGAAGACGCTCCAGAATACGGTATCGGTACGTGGCAACCTCACCATCTCCAACGCCATCGGCGCCCCGGTGCTCGATGTGAGCGCCAGCAACTTCTCGCTCAGCGTGGGCGGCAACTGGACCAACTACTCCACCACCGGCTTCAACGAGCGCACCGGAACGGCCGTGGTGCAGTTCTTCGGAACTGGCAACAACCAGTCGATCAACACCATCGGCGGCGAGGACTTCAACATCTGGCGCATCGTGAAGAGCGTGGGCTTCCCGCAGGTGACCATGCAGAGCGATGTGCGCGTGGCGAATGCGCTGCAGCTGAACACCGCCGGCATCCTGGACCTGAACGGGCGCCTGCTGACCCTGCTGAATCCGGGAGCCGGCGCCATCACCACCAATTCCACCTTCGGCACGCTGCGCCACATCCGCAGCGAGCGCACGGACAACACCAGCCGGGTGCGCTGGGACATGGGCACCACCACCGGCGCGCACCTGGTGCCCTTCGGCACCACGGCGGCCTACACGCCCTTCACCTTCAACCTGGTGAGCGGCGATGCCGGCAGCGTGACCATGGCCACCTACGGCACGCCCCCCAGCAACCTGCCCTGGCCCACCACGCCCACGCTGGTCACCAGCCTGGAGAGCAGCATCGGCCTGATGCCCGACAACCGCGACGCCACGGTTGACCGCTTCTGGCAGGTGGATGTGACCGGTACCCCGGTGGCGCACCTGAGCTTCTTCTACGCCGCGAGCGAGCTGCCCTCGGCCCCGTGGAACGATGCGCTGAGCATGCGCGCGCAGCGGTGGAACAGCGCCACCCAGCGCTGGGAGGACCAGCTCGAATCCGGCGGCGCGGGCTCCTTCTTCGCCGTGGCGAACAACGTGGCCGCCTTCGGCCCCTTCAGCCTTACGCCGCTGCTCTCACCGTTGCCCGTGGAGCTGCTGAGCTTCGCTGCCGTGCCGGTGGGCCGCGTGGTGGAGCTGGAATGGCTCACCGCTTCGGAGCGCAACAGCGACCACTTCGCCGTGCTGCGCAGCGCCGATGGTCTCCGCTTCGAGGAAATGCTGCAGGTGGCCGCCGCCGGCCAGAGCAGCTCATTGCGCCGCTACGCTACGGTGGACGACGCCCCGCTGAGCGGCACCAGCTATTATCAGCTGAAGACCGTGGATGCGGATGGAACCCACGCCTTGAGCCCGATCTTGGCGGTGCGCTTCGAGGGCACCACCACCTTGATGGTGTACCCCAACCCCGCCACCGACCGCATGCATGTGCAGGGCGAGGCCGATGGCTGGCTGGGCATCATCACGCTGCACGATGCCGCCGGCCGCATGGTGCTCCGCCAGGGCGTGAACGCAGCGAGCGGAATCATCGACGTCACCGGCCTTCCGCGCGGAGCCTATGTGCTGCGCGCCGATGATGGCCGCAGCACGCCGCAGCGGGTAGTGCTGCAGTGAGCGCGCGTGAAGGGCATCGGAACGCGCCGCTTCACACTCCCTTCACGCTGGACTTGATCTGCGGAAACGGAAAAATGATGGAAGCTTAATCCTTCGCCGCACATCAGGCCACGGCGCCGGGGTTGTTTTGGCCCACCCAAAAACCCCGTACGATGCTTCGACGAATCCTGTACACGCGGACGCTCCGTGCGCTGAGCCTGACCTGTGCGGCCTGGATGGCCAGCGGGCTCGCACTGGCGCAATTCGGCGCCAACAACCTTGCCCTGGTGATCGCCGATGGCGCAGCAGCCAACAACACCACCGCTTCCGTGGTGGAGATCAACAAGACCGACGCGGGCCAGTCGCCCATCCAGACCATTGCGATACCCGGCACCGGAACCGACGCGATCCGTGTATCGGGTTCGGCGACATCCACGCTGTACGCCGCCAACTCCGCCGATGGAACACTGTTCTGCTTCACCGGGCACAACAACACCAACACCAGCTCCAACGCGAACACGTTGAACCCACGCGCGGTGGTGACCTTGAACAACGCGGGAACGATCGCACTGGCCACCACTTACACGGGGGCCAGCGGCAACCAGACGCGCGGCGCCACCTCCCTGAATAACACCAACTGGTACATCGCCGACCAGGGCGGGCAATACACGAACGGCACCAGCAGCGCCAGCCCCTCGGGGAACCTGCGCGCGGTGAAGCCATTCGGCGGATCGGTTTACGTGGGCCGCCAATCCGGCACCGCCGGGGTCACCGAAGTGGCCACCCTGAGCGCCCTCACGGGCGGAACCATCGACGCGCTGCCTGGGCTGGCGAACAGCAGCAGTTTCCAGGATTTCTACCTGATCTCATCGGGCGATAACGGCCCCGCCTTCGATGTGCTCTACATCGTGCGCAACACCAGCGCCACCGCAGGCACCATCGCGAAGTACTCCTTGGTCAGCGGCACCTGGACTGCCAACGGCACGCACACGACCACCTTTGGTGGCTTCGGCCTGGCAGCACAGAAGAACGGCTCGGGCGCGGCGCTCTTCGTTTCATCGGGCACTGGCGCCACAGCCGCCAACACCGTGCGCCGGCTGGACGATGCGGCGGGCTACAACGCCACGATCAACATCACCAGCACCACCACGCTGTACACGGCGGCGGCGGGCACCACCATCAAGGGCATCGCCTTCGCGCCGGTGGTCGCGGCCCCGGTGGCCCCCACCACGCAGGACAGCGACGTGAGCTTCTCCAGCGTGCTCCAGAACAGCTTCGACGTGAGCTGGACCAATGGCAACGGCGCGCGCCGCGTGGTGATCCTGAACACCAGCAACAGCTTCACCGCACCGACGAATGGCACCGACCCCGCAGCTAACCCGGTGTATGGCGGCAGCGGCCAGCAGGTGATCTTCAACGGCACGGGCAGCAGCGTGAGCGTGAGCGGCCTGAACCCGAACACCACCTACTGGGTGCGCTCGTACGGCTACAACGGCACAGGCGCCAGCACGGCCTACAACACCAGCACGGCCACGGGCAACCCGAACAGCGCCACCACCCTGCCGATGGCAACGCCCACGCAGCTGGTGATCACCAGCATCAACGGCGGCAACCCGGTGAAGCAGACCCTGCCCTTCAGCATCACGGTGCAGGCGCAGGATGCGGGCAACGTGCCACAGAACGTGAGCGCCAACACGAATGTGCAATTGAGTTTGAACACGGGATCGGGCAGCTTGGGCGGCACGCTCACGGGCACCATCGCGACCGGCACCAATACGGTGACCATCACCGGTGTGACCTACAGCACGGCCGAGACCGGCGTGGTGCTGGAAGCAGCGCGCACCAGCGGCGACGCGCTCACCAGCGGCCTCTCCGCTCCCTTCGACGTGCAAGTGCTCATCGCCTTCACCGCAGGCAACCTGGCGGTGGAGCGCGTGGGCGATGGCGTGATCACCCTGGGCACCGGCGCAGCCGCGCCCGTGTTCATCGATGAGTACGGCCCCTTGGGCGCCAACCAGCCCAGCCCGGTGAACAGCTATGCCTTCCCGGGAGGTTCGCCCCAGCCTTCGTCAGCGCCCTTCAACC
>CAZJTB010000241.1:0-4806 GCA_964548485.1 uncultured Chryseobacterium sp.
TGAACTCGCCCGCGTGGGTCACCTTCAGCTCGTACTCGAACACATAGGTGCCGGGGCCGATGCGGTCGAAGAAGAAGTGCATGGCCGCATCGCGGATGCTGCGGTAGTAGCCGAGGCCGCCCTTCCATTCGTAGCCGCTGAGGGCGTCAACGGGCTCCAGGCCGGCGGCGCGCAGGTCCTTTAAGTGCACGAAGTCGAGCCAGCGGTCGGTGCGCAGCTCCACGCGCACCGTGAGGCGGTCGCCAGGCTTGAGCGCACGCGACTTATCGATCTCGATCAAGCGCGCGCCCGCATCGGTCTGCTCGCGGAGCATCACGTTCCGCCTCAGGCTGAAGGGCGATTCGTGCGCAGTGACCTTGTCCATCTGCTCGAGGTACTGCCAGTGCAAGGCGCCCCATTGCACCCTGTCGCTCGCGGTGGTCACGGTGACACGGCCCATGGCAGCCTTCACGTCCTCGCCAATCCAGCTGCGCTCGAAGTAGCCCGTGCCTGCTTCAGCCTTTGAGGCCTTCACCTCTTCGTTGCCCACCATGATCACCGGCGGCGACTTCGGCTCCAACCAATCATCTCCGGTGAGCAGCAGCGCATAGCAGGCATCGGCCGTGGCCTTGGTCGTCTTCCAATCAGTGGTCTGCTTCAGCTTGAGCAGGTATTGCCGCAGCGCGTTCACCTTCTGTCCGTCGCGCGTCACCTGATTGAAGGCCTCGATCATCAGCGCGTGGGTCTCCGTGGGGAAGCTGTTCCACGCATAGCCAGCGCGGAAGTCCCTCCAGTACATGCCGAGCTCTTCGCTCAGGGTGGCGCGCTGGCTGAGCGACTCCATGATGAGCGGCGGTGCCGCTGCGCCATCAACCAAGCGATGCAACGCGAGGGCGATCATGGCCTGCTCCTGCAAACCATAACGAAGCCAGTTGCGCTGCGCACGCTCGATGATGAACTGCGCGGCGCTGCCCTTCCTCAGGTCCAGGGCATGCTGCGGGAAATGGCTCCGCGCGTAGAGGTAGTGGATGTCCTCCGGGGAGGGGTCCGGGAGGCTGTCGGGCTTGGTGCCCCGCAGACGGCGCTGGTGCTCGCGCTCCACCTCCTGGTCGAGCCAGTCGATGGCGCGCTTGGCCATGTGGCGCGCTTCGGTGTCGGGGTCGGGGTTGAGCGCGCCGAGCTGCAACAGGCGCCCGAAGCCCCCCACGATGTGCTGCGTGATGTACCGCGAGGGCTGCATCCCGCTCCACCAGCCCCAGCCACCTTGAGGCAACTGCTGCTCGGCCAGCTTCTTCAGCGATGCGGCTTCCTCGTTGGCCATGCGGTTCAGGTTGAAGAAGAGCGCGATGCGGCGCTTGCGCTCGCCTTCGTCCTTGGCATTGAGCAGCCAGGGCGTCTCTTCGAGCATGATGCCCTTGATCTCGGGGTTTTTCTCGAGGTTGCTCAAGAAGGCCTGCTCGTTCTCGGCGCTCCGCGAACTATACGTGGCCTTTCCGGCCCACGCATCGAACACCTTCTTCACTTGCGGGCGCTGCTGCACGATGTGCCCCGCGAGCCGGTTGGCGTAGTAGCGGCTGAAGACCTGCTCGGCGCATTCGTGCGGGAACTCCATGAGGTAGGGCAGCGCCTGAACGGCATACCAAGCGGGGTTCGGGGTGAATTCCAGCTTCAGGCTCTTGTGCTGTAGGGTCTGTTGGGGGTTGGAGGTTGATGTGGTTAGGGGTTGCGCCAGCAGCTTCTTCAGCTCGAACGACTTCGTACCCGCCTTCGTGATGCTGATCGGCACGCTCTCGGTGACGAGCACGCGGTCCGTCAGGATCGGCAGCGGGCGCTCCTCGCCATCGCTCATGCTTCCTGCGCTCGCCGTGATGCGAACCGCAACGACATCCATCCGCTCCGGCACCTTCACGCTCCATGACACTACGGCGCTGCTACCTGGCGCGGCGCTGAATGCACGGTCGGCCTTATTGAGGATGAAGCGCTCGTTCACAGACTTGTTCGTGACAGGGTCGAAGAGCTCGAGGCGCGCAGTGCCCTTGAGCGTGCCACCTTCCACCACGTTCACTTTGGCCGTAAGCGTGATGCCATCGCCCTGGCGCAGGAAGCGCGGCAGATTGGGCACCACCATCAGCGGCTTCTGCGTGATGGTGGTGCGTGTGAACTGCGCGGTCTTCAGGTCAGCGGTGTGGGCCAGGCCCATGAGATTCCAGCGTGTGAGCGCGTCGGGCATGGTGAAGCGCAGTACCACATTGCCGTCGCGGTCGGTGAGCAGGTCGGGGAAGAAGAAGGCGGTCTCGCGGAAATCGGTGCGGAGCGGTGTTGGGGCGGAGGGCGATTGTGCGGTGCTGGTCGCGTAGCCATTCGTCACCACAACCTGATCCAAGGCTGCATCCGATTCCTCTGCAAAAGCCAGATCGTAGGCTCCGCTCTTATCGCCCTTCGATGCCGGTGCCGCAAGCACCACATTCTGCTGCTCAAATTCCACGTCTCCGCGCGTCGTCTCGTTCCGCCCTCGTCCAGCGCCACGGTAGCGGCCCCAGCCCACCAGATAGAGGTCGCTGACCAGCTGCGGATAACGCCTTGTGCTATCCGCTATTCCTCGGTAAGCGCGTGCCATAGACCTGGAGCCCGCCTCTCCGAACGGCAGAGCCCGTCCCCAGCCCATTCGGTCCGGGTTCGAGCCCCACACGCTCATCCACCATTCCGGCAGGGCGAACCGGTCGAGCGAGGCATCATACATCGTGGCCAGCACCTGCGCGGCCACCTGCTCCTTCTTCGGACCGGTGATCTTCAAGCGCCATTCCTCCTTCGCGCCAGGCAGGAGCTTGTCGCGGAAGCTCATCCATTCCACCTTCAATTGCTTGTTGGTCCATGGCACTTCGATGCGCTGTACGGTGATGTGCTGGCGCCCACGCTCCACGCAGACGAAATGCACCGTGAAGCCGCCGCGGTCCTCCTCCAATACCGGCAGCTCCACCCGCTGCTGGCCGCGCTTCAACTGGAAGGGCCGCACCACGGCGATGCGTCCGTCGCGCTCCACTTCCATGAGCACACGGCACTCGGGCAAGGCTGAGCTGAGCAGCAGGACGGCCTTACGGCCGGGCTCAATCATGACCTCACCCCCTGCCCCCCTCTCCCGAGGAGAGGGGGAACCTCCACCCAGATTCACCACATGGAACGCTTCGTTCTCGAATCCCGTGTTCTGGATCTCTGGGTCATAGAGCGTGAACACCTTGCTCGCCTTCACCGCTTGGCCCGAGGGGTCGCGTGCCTCCATCTCAATCACGTAAGTGCCCACCTCCCAGTCCCGGATGCCACGCAACGATGTGCGCTTTCCTTGCGCACTAATTGAATCACGGCGCATCACCTCCGCGCCGCGCGCCCACGTCTCCGGGTCGCGCTCGTTGTCGTACTGGTCGTGCGGGAAGCGTCGCTCGAATTCCGCTTTCGCCAGCACGAAGCGGTCCGGCCGCTCCCACAGGCGCTCGCGCTTCGCGCCGCCCGCAGGCATGGCGAGCCTAGTGATGCGCAGGTTGAAGGGCGTCGGCTGCTCCTGTCCGTTCAGGTTCACCACGCGGATGAGCGCGCTGTCGGCCGTGCTGCGTTCCATGGCCGCATTGATGCCCAATTCCAGATCGATGCTGCGGTAGCCCACCACGAGGGCGGTGCTCGCCTCGTGGGACTCACCGGTGATGTCGGTGACGAAGGCGCTCACCGTGTAGCTGAAGGTCGGATCGGCCATGCGCGGGAAGGCCCGGTCGGGATCGGCCTTGAACTTCACCGTGAACCGGCCTTGAGCATCGCAGACAGCCTCGCCGCTGGCGATCTCGGTGCTGCGGCCCCACGGCAATCCGCCCCAGCGCCAGCCGCACCACCACGGCATGTTCGCGCCACGGCTCACGGTGTAGCGCACAGTGGCGCCATCGAGCGGGGCGCCGGCATAGCTCTTCGCGCTGCCGGTCACGGTGGCCTCCCCCCCGAGCTTGGGCGTCGCGGTCACTGGGTCGAAGACCACCTCGAAGGTGGGCCGCTTGTACTCCTCCACCCGGAGCCCCTTCTCGCCGTCATCGGCCTCCAAGGTCCAATAGCCCGTGAGCCGGCCCAGCGGTATGGTGAAGCGGCCGTGGAAGGCCCCGAAGCGATCGGTGGTCACGGTCAGGGTGTCCACCTCCTCGCCGTTGGCATCGTTCAGCCACACCTCGGTCTCGTAGCCCGGCAGCACCTCGGTGCGCTTGCCGCGCTTCACGGTAACGATGCCCTTGAAGCGCACCTCCTGCCCCGGCCGGTAGATCGCGCGATCGGTGAAGAGGAAGGTGCGGATGGAATCCGGCTCCTCGCGGTAGCGCTCATAGGTATAATGGCCGCTGCTGGTGTACTGGTCCTCGCCGCGCTTCACGTGGAAGCTGATGCTGCCGCGCTGCTGGCCCAGGTCGAATCGCACGGATCCATCCTCGGACGTGGTGCGGCTGGCGAGCTCCTTCTTCCGTTGCTGGCCCTCCTCCCACGAGGCGATCATGGCGCGCACGGTCGCCCCTTCGATGGGCTTGCCCGTTGTCCGGTCCAGCACGAGCAATTCGTGCATGCTGCCATCGTCGCGATGAACCAATGCGAGGTCGGTGACCCTCACTTCGCACCAGCTGATGGCCTCATTCCCCCCGGCCATGAACGATGCGCCATTGGAGAGGAGAATGGCGTAGCGGCCCAGCGGCAGGGCGTCGATGGCGACCTCCGCCGCATGCTCGTTGAAGTCGCCATCATCGGGCAGCTCGATGCTCCACTCCTTGATGGGCTTCTGCTTGAGCAGCCAGGTGTTGCGGTCGGGGTCGT
>CAZJTB010000242.1:0-4797 GCA_964548485.1 uncultured Chryseobacterium sp.
CTGCTCATCCCGCAGTCACAAGGAAGCGCGTCCGTGCTGATGTCATCCGTTGGCGCCGCTGCCCCACTTGCCGCGGTAGACGGGTTGAGCGGCACCTATGCCAGCTTCTCGGCTCCAGGCAACAGCATCACCGTGGACCTCGGCGTGGTGGTCCCGGCCGGCGGCACCATCGGGATGATCTGGCGCGCCGATGCGGGTGCGGCAACGGCCAGTTTGACCACCGGCGTGGCCATGCCCACAACGGTGAACGCCGGAACCCTTTCCATGAGCGGCCCGGTGGACCAATACAGCAGCTTGCAGATCACCACGCCAGCCCGTTTCGTGACCATCTCGCGGCCGCTGTCCGGCAGCCTTACGTTCCGCGTGGATGCCGTGGTGTACGCCTTCGGCAATGAGCTTGGCGGCACCTGGTCAGGGCCTGGCGTGAACGGCAGCTCATTCAATCCCGCAGGACTGAACGGAGCGGTGCCGGTCACCTACACCGTGGGCAGCGGCACCTGCGGCTCGAGCACCACACGGACCATACAGGTGGACCCCGCACCCAACGCTGGCACGAATGGCACGCTGAGCCTATGCACCACCTTGGGCGCCTACAGCCTGCTCAACGCGCTGGGTGGATCTCCGCAGACAGGTGGCGCCTGGTCCGGGCCCAGCATCGTGGTGGCGGACAGCTATGTGGCAGGCGTCATGAGCCCCGGCACCTACACCTACACGGTTTCCGGCAACGGCGGATGCACCGCCATCAGTGCGAGCGCCAACGTGAACGTGACAGTCGGGCAGCCACCTGGCGGCGGCATCTTCACCGGAGCCGGCACCGTCTGTCCTGCTCCCGCCAGCGGCACCTTGGGCATCAGTGGCTACGGCGGCTCCATCGTGCAATGGCAATGGACGGATGATGGGGTGAACTGGACGAACACGGGGATCAGCACGCCCACGCTGAACTGGAGCAACCTGAATGCGCCCCGACGGTACCGGGTGGAGCTCAGCGCCCCGTTGTGCCCGAACGGTTTCAGCAACGTGGCCATGCTCACCCCGAGCGACTCCGAAGCACCTGTGCTGCATTGCCCGGCGATCATCCCGCTGGATGATGCGGAAGCTGATGCGAACTGCAGCTTGATGGTGCCCGACTTCACGTCCTATTTCACGGCCACGGACAACTGCACCGCCGCCCCAACGATCGTGCAGACGCCAGCAGCAGGCACGCTGGTGCCATTCAATGAGCTCACCGTCGTCCTGGTGAGGGCCGTTGACGCCTCGGGGAATTCCTCGGGCACTTGCCAGGCTCACCTGATCGGCTTGGATGCGACAACCCCTGTGGTGATCTGCCCGATGGATACCACCATCGAGGTGGCGCCAGGAGGCTGCATCGCCGTGTATGCACCGCCGCCGGCAAGCTTCAGCGACAACTGCTGGGGCAATGGACACGCCGCACGCACCTATGCGCGGAGCGGCATTCACCCCCTTGCCCCGTTCTCGGCATTCGACGGCGCCGGATGGACCGATGTCTCCGGCCAGGCCGCAATCGATCTGCCGCCGGGCCATTTCACCTTCGTGAATTTCATCCATTACGGCACCGAAGCGCTGGTGATCTGCAGCCATGTGGTGCACGTAATGGATCAGGAGCCGCCAGCCGTGACATGCCCTCCATCGCTCACGGTGCTGCAGACCGAGCTGGGGACCTGCTCGGCCTCGTACACGATTCCGGCGATAGCATCATCCGATAATTGCGGGGGCAGCTTCAGCGGTGGACCGGTGATCTCCAATGGTTCGGGAGTCATCATCATCGCGGGCCCGATCCTGATAGGCGACATCGAGGAGCCCTTGCCTGAAGGTACCACCTTGCTGCTGCCGCCGGGCGTGCACACGTTCACCGACACCATCAGCGACGCATCCGGCAACTTCATCATCTGCTCGTGGCAGGTGGAGGTGCGCGATACCTCGCCACCCGTGTTCGACAATTGCCCTGGGGCGACCACGGTGAGCACCGCTCTGAACAGCTGCGAGTTCGTGTACACCTTCCCCACCCTGGAGAGCACCGACAACTGCGATGCGGATACCGAGAGCGACTACCGGACCTTCATCCGTGAGGCCGGCAGCATGATCTGGCAGGATGTGACCGGTCAGAACGACCACGCCTTCGCGCCCGGCCTCCACCAGGTGATGGAGATACACCGCGACGACAGCGGCAACCAGGACACCTGCGCATGGAGCCTGACCGTGATCGATGCCAATGCGCCAACCATCGCGTGCCCCACCATCGTGGCACAGCTCAATGCCGGCGTGGCCTGTACCACGACCCTGCCGGACTATGCCGGTGCAGCGACCGTCACCGGCAACTGCAGCGGCGGCCTGGGACTCGTGACCACGCAGGCACCCGCTGCAGGCACCCTGGTTGGGCTGGGCACGCACACCATCACGCTCACGGCCACGCAGGCCGACCAGAGCGCCACATGCTCGTTCGCGATCAGCGTGGCGGACAACTCGCCTCCGAGCATCACCTGCCCAGCGGTCATGGCGCCGCTCAATGTCGGCTCAGCCTGCAGCATCGCCCTGCCCGATTACCGCAGTGCGGCAACCGTGCTGGACAATTGCGCAGGCACCGTGGTTTCGCAATCGCCCGCGCCGGGCACCTTGCTCGGGCCGGGCACCCATGCCATTACGCTCACGGCCAGCAATAACGGGCATAGCGCTTCCTGCTCATTCAACATCCAGGTCATCGACGATACGCCACCGGGCATCGTGGGATGCCCCAGCAGCCCGCTGGTGGTGAACGTGCCTGCTGGAAGCTGCAGCGCCGTCGTTACCTGGAACGCGCCCATGCTCGCGAATAGCTGCCCGGGATCGGCCATCAACCAGACCGGCGGACCGGCGCCCGGAAGCACCTTCACGGTTGGCCAGAGCATCATCACCTACGCGGCCACGGATGCTTCCGGGAATCTGGCCACCTGCTCGTTCATCGTTGATGTGCGCGATGCCATCGCGCCGGCCATCACCTGCACGCAGGATATCGCCGTGGAGGCGACCCCGGGCCTGTGCGGCGCGGTGGTCAACTACCCCCTGCCCACCGGCAGCGATAATTGCGGCTCGGTGAGCATCACCCGGATCGCGGGCCCGGCTAGCGGCAGCGTGTTCCCTGTGGGCACCACGGTGGTGCGGCACCGCGCATCGGACAACGCGGTGCCACCCAACACCACCGAGTGCTTCTTCTGGGTCACGGTGTTCGATGCAACAGCACCCACGTTCACCGCCTGCTCCAGCATCACGGCCAACGCCTCGGCCAGCAGCTGCTCGGCTGTGGTGAACTACCCTGCACCTACTGTGAGTGAGCCATGCACAACCTGTGCGACCATGGCCATGCCAACAGGCGTAACCGCTCTTGGGACCTACCAGGGCCGGACCTATTACTACCGGACCACCACCAGCACCTGGCAGGCAGCGAACAACGCCGCGATCGCGGCTGGAGGCCACCTGGCGGTGATCCGCGATGCCGCCCACAACGCATGGCTCCGAAGCGCCGTGGATGCTGCCGGCGGCACGAACCAGAGCTTCTGGATCGGCCTGAACGATATCGCCACCGAAGGCACCTGGCGCTGGACGAACAGCGCACCGGTCACCTACACCAACTGGGATGCAGGCGAGCCGAACAGCGCTGGTGGCAACGAGGATTACGCGCATATGAGGCCGAATGGAACCTGGAATGACGAGAAGAACACCACCAGCCTGCGCAGCGTGATCGAGGTGGAGGCAAGCTGCATCACCCCGGTACTCATCAGCGGCGCCGGCACGGCATCAGGGGCATCATTCCCGGTGGGCGCCACCACCGTGACCTATTCGAGCACCGACGCCGCCGGCAACACGGCGACCTGCAGCTTCACGGTAACGGTGACGGACGCCACCCCGCCGGCGATCAGCTGCCCTGCCAACATCACCGTGAACGCCGATGCGGTCGGCTGCGGCGCGTTGGTGAACTACACGGCTCCCGTGGGCACCGACAACTGCACGGGCGCCATCACCACACGAAGCGCAGGCCCGGCGAGTGGGTCCATCTTCCCGCTGGGCATCACCACGGTGACGCATACCGTGACCGATGCCGCAGGCTTCACCGCGAGCTGCTCCTTTACCGTGACGGTAGTGGACAATACCGCGCCGAGCATCACCTGCCCAGTCAACATCACCGTGGATGCCGATGCAGGCACCTGCGGAGCCGTTGTGGCCTATTCCGCCCCAGTGGGCACCGACAACTGCGCTGGAGCGAGCACGGCGCGCATCGCCGGCCCCGCGAGCGGATCCGTCTTCCCCATCGGCACCACGACGGTCACACACCGGGTGACGGATGCCGCTGGCCTCACCGCGAGCTGCTCCTTCATGGTAACGGTGAACGATGTGACGCCCCCCAGCGTGATCTGCCCGCTATATGACGAGTATCCGCTCTACCTCAGCGGCCCCGGATGCTCCTTGGTCTTCCCCGACCTCCGCGACAGCCTTACGGTAAGTGACTGCAGCGCCTGGACGAACACGATGGTGCCAGCGCCGGGCACTGTGTTCACGCAAGACACCTTGGTCGAGATGACCATGTGGATCGTTGATGCCCATGGCAACGGGCTGTGGAACAACCATACGATTCGCATCTCGGGCCAGACGAGCAATACCACAACGGCGGTCAACTGCGGCAGCTACACCTGGAGCGTGAACGGCCAGACCTATACCTCCAGCGGCACCTACTCGGCCATGGTGGGCTGCATCACCGAGATCCTCGACCTGACCATCAATACGCCTGGAAGTGCTTGCGATGATGGG
>CAZJTB010000243.1:0-4791 GCA_964548485.1 uncultured Chryseobacterium sp.
CGGCAACGTCTTCCTCTGCCCGGCCTCCATGCCCGACGACCTGGCTGCGGCCATCGGCGAACGGCAGATGTTGCCGAGGCATACGAAGAGGATGCGGGTGCTCATGGATGGGCTGTGAATGCGAAGGGCCCCGTTGCGGGGCCCTTCGGTCGGATGCAATGTTCAGTGCAGGCTCAGCTTCTTCTCCAGGTCCTCCAGGTAGCCGCGGAACTGCTTGTCGGTCTCGGAGAGGTTGTTCACGGTGCGGCAGGCATGCAGCACGGTGGCGTGGTCCTTCCCGCCGCAGTGCGCGCCGATGTTCGCCAGCGAGCTCTTGGTCATCTTCTTGGCGAAGTACATCGCGATCTGCCGCGCCTGCACCACCTCGCGCTTGCGCGTCTTGCTCTTCAGCAGCTCGATCGGCAGGTCGAAGTAGTCGCACACCACCTTCTGGATGTAGTCGATCGACACCTCGCGGGCGGTGTTCTTCACGAACTTGTCGATCATCTGCTTCGCCAGCTCCAGGTTCACCGCCTTCTTGTTCAACGAGCTCTGCGCGATCAGGCTGATCATGGCGCCCTCCAGCTCGCGGATGTTGGTGGTGATGCTGTAGGCGAGGTATTCCACCACCTCCTTCGGCAGCTCGATGCCCTCGGCATACATCTTCTTCTCCAGGATGGCGATGCGCGTCTCCAGGCCCGGCGCCTGCAGGTCGGCGCTGAGGCCCCACTTGAAGCGCGAGAGCAGTCGCTGCTCCATGCCGGCCATCTCCACCGGGGCCTTGTCGCTGGTGATCACCAACTGGCGGCCGCTCTGGTGCAGGTGGTTGAACACATGGAAGAACACATCCTGCGTCTTCTCCTTGCCGGCGAGGAACTGCACGTCGTCGATGATGAGCACGTCCATCATCTGGTAGAACTGCGTGAAGTCGCCCACGGTGTTGTTCTTCACCGCCTCGATGAACTGGTGGGTGAACTTCTCGGCAGGCACGTACAGGATCGTCTTCTCCGGGTGGTGCTTCTTGATCTCGATGCCGATGGCGTGCGCGAGGTGCGTCTTGCCCAGCCCCACCCCGCCATAGATCAGCAACGGATTGAAGGCAGTGCCGCCGGGCTTCTGGGCCACGGCATAGCCGGCGCTGCGGGCCAATCGGTTGCAGTCCCCTTCGATGAAGGTGTCGAAGGAGTAGTTGGCGTTGAGGTGGCTCTCGACCTTGATCTTGCGCAGCCCGGGGATCACGAACGGGTTCTTGATCGGGCTGTTGGCCACATCGATGGGGAGCGATACCGGCGGGTTCTTCGTCTCGCGGGCATGGCTCGTGGGCACTTTCACCGTGTAAGGCTGCGCGCTCTGGAATCCGTTCTCCATGATGATGGAGTACTCGAGGCGCCCGTCGGTGCCGAGCTCTTTGCGGATGATCTTCTTGAGGAGCCCGATGTAGTGCTCCTCCAGCCATTCGTAGAAGAACTGCGAAGGCACCTGGATGGTGAGGACGTTATCCGCCAGCTTCAGCGCCTTGATCGGCTCGAACCAGGTCTTGAAGCTTTGCGGGTTCACGTTGTCCCTGATCACCGCCAGGCAACGTTCCCAGGTCTTCTCGGGATCCTTCTTCATGGATGCTGCGTCGGAGGTTAGGATGATGGTGGTTCGTCTGCTCGCGCGCGATGGTGATCGGTGATGGTCAGCCCTTCGCGTTCAAGGGGCGCAAATATGGACCGAAGGAAGTGAAAAAAAAACGGCACGGTTCACTTGATGGAAAGGAAAAGTTGATGCAAGGGGGCGCTAGGAGAGGGCTCGACGAAAGGGCTCTTGCGAATGCCATTCCTGTTGCGTACGCTTTCGCGCCATGGCCATCAGGCACGGGCTGCGGAGGGCGTCGCCCGCTCGCGTGGATCGCAGTGCCGATTCGCATGGCGTGAAGGTAGGTCGCCGCGATGCCGATTGGCAACCGCGCGCGTCAGTGCTGGGCCGGTACCTTTCGGCCATGTTCATGCACGAGTGCACGGCGCGTGTGCGCTATGCGGAGACCGATCAGATGGGCTTCGTGTACTACGGCCGGTATGCCGAGCTGTTCGAGGTGGGACGCGTGGAGGCGATGCGCGCGCTGGGCTTCCCGTACCGCGCGCTAGAGGATGCCGGCGTGCTGCTGCCGGTGAGATCACTGAGCATCGAATACCACCGGCCCGCGCGGTACGATGATCTGCTCACCATCCGCACCACCATCACGTCACCTCCCGAGGCGCGCATCGTGTTCCGCTACGCGGTGCTCAATGAGCAGGGCGCGCTGCTCTGCGATGGCGAGACCACGCTCGTGTTCGTGGATCGCGCCACGATGCGGCCGCGCCGCGCGCCGCAGGACCTGGTGCAGGCGCTGGCGCCGCACTTCGCGTGAATGTCCGGCGCGCCTCAGCCAGCTAGGATCAGGCACAGCGCGCCCACCGCCAGCGCGATGCCCAGCCATTGCCTCGGCTCGATCCGGTCGCGGAACGCGATGAGCCCGAGGCCGGTGCTGAACAGGATCACGCCGATGTTCATCAGGGGGAACAGGCTGCTTGATGCGAAGCCGCTGCGCGCCAATGCGCCGAGGATGAAATAGAGGCTCGCGTAGTTGATGCTCCCGAGCAGCAGCCCGCCGAGGATCGCCCGCGGCTCGGCGAGCGTCGCGGTCGCGCGCTGCGTCGCGATCGCGCCGATGCCGATGACCCCGGCCACGGCGAACACCAGCGTGGGGAAGAGCGCCTCGGTTTCCGTCGTCAGCATACGGCGCTGCACGGTGTTGAGGCTGATGTCGATGGCCGCATTGCCGATGAAGAGCACGAAGGGCAGCAGCCAAACCCCGCGCGCGCCCGGAGCGCCCTTGGTGAACGAGGCCAGCGGAACGGCGATCAGCGCGAGCGCGATGCCCAGCCATCCCACCACCGAAGGGCGATCGCCGAATACGGCCACCGCGAAGAGCACCGTGAGCACCAGGCTCATCTTGCTGGCCACCGAAGTGGCGGCCACACCGGCGCGCTGCGCGCTCAGCCCCGTGAGGTAGAAGAGCGCTATGAACAGGATGCCCAGCCCGGCCGCGGGCGGAAGCAGCGTTGCGGGGATGCCCGAGTGCCAGGGCTGCGTGATGGCGATGCCCCACGCGCTGGCGGTGATGTAATTGATGGTGATGGCGGGCAGCAGCGGCACGCGCCTCCGGTCGAAGGCCTTGAAGAGCAGGAAGAGCAGCGCCATGCTCAGCGCGGCAAGGATCACCAGGGCCATGCGGGTTCGGGTGCTTGCTGGTGAGCCCTGTTCACGAAGAGCTCAACGCGGTCAGGGCCGATCGCGAGGGTTCGGGCTGGGGTGGGGTCGATGCGTGGCGCGAGCGTTCCCTCGCTGAAGCGCGCCGAGCCGGTGATCAGGCGCGCTTCATCCCAGATGCCGCGCCTGATGAAGTGGCCAAGCAGCTCCGCGCCGCCTTCCACGAGTACCGACCGCACCTGCCGGCGATGCAGTTCACCAAAGAGCGCATCCAGCGGGTCGGTGTCCGATGGCACGAGGCATTGTTCGGCCTTGAGCCCTGGGCGAATCACCTCGGTGAGCAGCAGCGTTGCGCTCGATCCATCGAAGACGCGCGATCCAGCCGGCGTGATGCCGCTGCGATCGATGACCACGCGCAAGGGCGATCGGCCCTCCACGTGCCGGGCATCCAGGCGCGGGTCGTCGTTCACCACGGTTCGGCTGCCCACCAGGATCGCCTGCTCCTCGGTCCGCCAGCGGTGCACGAGTGCATCGGTGGCTCCAGCGCTGATCCGTACGGCGCGGCCATGATCATCCAGGAGGCCATCGGCGCTTCGCGCCCATTTGAGCACGATGTACGGGCGCTGCTTCACCACGCTGGTGAGGAATCGGCGGTTCAGCCAACGCGCCTCCGCTTCGAGCACGCCCTCAGTCACATCGATGCCATGGGCCTTGAGCCTTCGCAGGCCCTCGCCATTCACCGCGGGATACGGATCGCGGTGAGCGACAACCACGCGCTTCACGCCGCGCGCGATGAGCAGGTCGGCGCAGGGCGGTGTTCGGCCCTGATGCGCGCAGGGTTCAAGGCTCACGTACAGCGTTGCATCCGGCGGGATGGGCCCGTCGCCGAAGCGCGATAGGCAGGCGCGCTCGGCATGCGGTCCGCCGGGCTGCTGGTGCCATCCTTCGGCGAGTATCCGATCGCCCTGCACCAGCACGGAGCCCACCATGGGGTTGGGCGCGGCGCTTGCGGCTCCGAGCCGGGCAAGTTGCAGGCAGCGCTGCATCCATCGGGCGTGTTCCATGGCGGCGCGCAAAGGTGGCGATGGAGCCGCCTTCCGCTCGGCTACTTTCGCCGGCGATGGGCATGCGCGCGGCGGACAATAAGGTGGCCTCGGTGCTTGATCAGTACCGCTCACAGCTCGCCGGGCACTATGAGCCTGGGGAGATCAAGGCGATCGCGCGGTGCGTCTTCCACCATGCGCTCGGCTGGGATGCGGCGCAGATGGAGCTGCGCAAGTTCGAGTCGCTGCACGAGAGCGATCTGCTGAAGGTGTACATGCCATTGAAGCGCCTGCGCAACGGGGAGCCGCTCCAGCATGTGCTGGGCAAGGTCGAGTTCCACGGCTTGCGCCTCACCGTGACCCCCGATGTGCTCATCCCCAGGCCCGAGACCGAAGAGCTCGTGGAGCTCATCTTCCGCAGCGTGCAGCACCCGCGGCTCATCGTTGATGTGGGCACAGGGAGCGGCTGCATCGCACTGGCGCTGAAGCAGTGCTTCCCCAAGTCGCGCGTCATCGGCCTCGATGTATCGCCGAA
>CAZJTB010000244.1:0-4790 GCA_964548485.1 uncultured Chryseobacterium sp.
CGCGCTCCCGCTGGATGATGGCCCTGCTGCGCCGCACGTAGCGCAGGCGGTTCCAGAGGCCTCCCGCGAGCACGAGCACGCCGATGGCGGTGAAGAGGAACACGCGTTTCTGGTCGCGTTCAAGGCCTAGGCGCTGCTCGGCCTCCAATTCGGCGCGGCGCTTCTCCTCCAGCCGTTTCAGGCTATCGGCGAGCATGGCTTGCTCGAACTGGTAGGTGAGCTCGATGCGCACGAGGTCCTTGGCGCGCTCCTCGCCGGAAAGGCTGTCGCGGATGGCGATGTACTGCTCGTGCATGGCCAGCGCGCGCGCCGCATCGCCCTGCTGCTTGTAGGCCTGGTAAAGGCAGCCGTAGCATTCCTCAAGCATCGGCAGGTCGTCGAGGTCCTGCGCCATGCGGAGCGCTTCGGTGCAGGTTGCGGTGGCGGCGCGAACCTGCCCGGCGTGCAGGCGCGCAACGCCCAGCATGGTGAGCGCATAGCTGAGCGGGGGGGTGGGGCGATCCTTGCCGGTGAAGAGGGCCATGCTCGCTTCCAGGTAATGGAGCGCGCTGTCCGATCGGCCCAGCTTGTCGTGGCACACGCCCAGGTTGGAAAGGCAGATGGGCACCCACCGGTGCTCGCCGGCTTCGCGGCGCATGGCCAGGTGCTGCCGGTGGTAGTGCAAGGCGCTGTCGAATTGCTGGGTCTCCTCCATCACCGAGCCGAGGTTGCCCATCACCTTGGCCACTTCGGAGCGGTTGCCCAATTGCTTCTGTATCGCCAGGCTTCGCAGGTAGTAGAGCCTCGCCCGCTCATGGTTCTTATCGTAGAAATGGATCGACCCGATGGAGTTGTACGCTTTCGCCAGCCCAGCTTGATCGTGCAAGGCATCGAAGGCGCGCATGGCGCGCTGCAGGTCGAGGAGCGAGCGGTTGTAATCGCCCTGCAGCATGTAGGCATCGCCGCGCTTCACCAGCACCTCGGCCACCGCCGCGCTGTCGCCCAACCGAACCGCGATGCGCAACGCCTCGTCGGCGAGGCCGATGGCGCTGGCGTGCGCTCCGGCTGAAAGGGCCCGGGAGCAGCTGTCCACGCACGCGCGGAGGTGGCTGTGGTCCTGGCCGTGGACCGCAAGGCCCGCCGCCTGCAGGGCGAGCGCCAGGCCCGCATGCCGAAGGCTCATCGGGGCGCCTCGCATGCAGGCAAGATAGCCAGCGCCGGCTTGCCGCTTCCGGAACCTTGGTTAGCTTTCCCTGACCAAACCCTACCACCATGACCACCGACGCCAAGAAGTACACCGCCGCATGGCTTTATGGCACCCTCCTCCTCGGTGCAGCAGCGGGCGCGATGATCTACTACTTCGCTTCTCCCAAGGAGCCCTGCCCGGTTTGCCCGGAGCCGCCCGATGTGAAATGGTTGGCGGCCTTTGATGCCAAGCAGATAGGGGCGATGATCTCGGTGGCGGATGCCTGGGGCGTGCGCTACTACCTGGCCCACAATGGCAGTTCGTTCTCGGTGCTTGCCGGACCCATCACGGAGGATGGGGCCCATGCGAAGGAGGCGAGCGGTGAATTGCTGTTCAGGATGTTCAAAGGGTTCAGGGGCACCGAAACGGACATGACCCTGCTGAATGAAGCTGCTGCGGAAGCAGCGGTGAAAGCGGCAGCCTCCCACGGTCGCGCGCCGTGGTCAATCGATGTGAAGACGGAGATCCTGAATCGGCTGCTTGGAGTGAGCGGCGCCAATGGCCTTGGGATCGTGGAACGCAATACCACGGATGGCGTGGCCAGCTTCGAGCTGGTGCCGGTGGCCATCGCGGCCGATGCGGCAAGAGCGGTGGGCTCCACCTCGGATATCCTCATGGGCGCGGCGCCCTGCCCCGTGCATTGCCCCCGTGAGCCCGCTTATTACCTGCACCGGCGATGAGTCACCGCAGCGTTTCATGGTAGGTCGGCAAGCCAGCTCCATCCCGTTCCTGCTGCGCCCTTTCCGCGATGGCGATCTGCCTGCGCTGGTGAGGCATGCCGACGATGCCACCATCGCGGCGTACCTGAGCGATGCCTTCCCGCATCCTTACACGGAGGAGCACGGCCGCGCGTTCATCGAGGAATGCGCGCAACGGCTGCCCTTCCGACGGGCCATCGACATCAATGGGGAGGCGTGCGGCGCCATCGGCCTTCATCCAAAACCGGACCTGTGGCGCCGCAACATGGAGCTGGGCTACTGGCTGGCGAAGGCATACCGTGGCCAGGGCATCATGACCGAGGCGATCCGGCAGATGGTGCAGCTCGGCTTTGAGACCTTTCCCGAGATCACCCGCATCTATGCCACGCCCTTCGGCCGCAATATTGCCTCACAGAAAGCGCTGGAGAAGGCCGGTTTCACCTTGGAGGCCAAGCTCCCGGGCACAATGGTGAAGAATGGCGAGGTGGAGGATGAATGGATCTATGCCGTGCGCAGGAACGCTTCCGTCGACGTGTCGATCACTCCGGGATAGTGCCTGTGGCAGGCTTGCGCCGGAAGTCCAGATTCAGCACGGCGGCCAAATGCAGGGTGGCGTTCCGCTGGTCGAGGTCCACCCCGTTGGCCGCACCGGCACGCTGCAGGTTCTGTTGCAGATAGCCCACCAACACGTTCAACTCCCGGGTGAACTGATAACCGAGCATGACCGCCAACCGGTTCTGATTGAAACGATCCACTCCGCTGGCCGCACGCGTGACCAGAAAGAGCTCCCAGTAGGCGTTCCCGGTAAGCTTGCTGTCACGGCTCAATGGGTAGGTGTTCCACACCCGATAGCGCATACGGTTGGACGTGCTGTACCCATCGAACACCCCATCGCCGCCTCCGGCCGGGTCGGGCACGATCTGCGCGATCCACCGGTGCTCCATGCGGAACCGATGCGCCATGGTGAGCTTGCCCAGGCGCTGGGTGATCTGCACCTGCTCGTAGACGTGGTGCTCCCAATTGTTGAAGGCGATGGGATACTCCCCAAAACCGTAGTTCTCGTAGTAGCTGTAACCCAGGGTGAACATCACCGCCTCGTTCAAATGGAAGTTCACCGCGGGGCGGATGAGCAACTGCTGCGGCGATGCGCCCATGTCCGCTCGACGGATATGGAACTCGCTGTGCACACTCCACTTGTTCGCCACGAAATGATCGCCCCAATGGCTGAACCAGAAGTTCTGGTTGTTCTCCACCACACGGTCCGTTTGTGCGGCCGCCAGAAGCGGGAACAACAGGGAAAGCAGGGACAGTCGTTTCATACGAGCGGGGTCAAGGTCGAACGGTGATGGGAGGAGCGATGCCGTACAAAGGTGATGAGGGCGGGTTGCAAAGGCGGTGGCAATGGGACACACCCTGAATGCGGAACGCCATGGGAGGGCCCATGGCGTTCCGCTGGTTCATGCGATCGGGAGCGCTCAGTTCAGGAACTCCACTGCTCCGGTCTCCATGTCGTAGTACGCACCCACGATCTTCACGCTTCCGGCCTTCACCAGTTCGGCGATGATCGGGCTCTTCGCCATGATCTCCTCCTGCACGAGGCGCACATTGTTCTTGGCCACGTGATCCACGAACTCCACGTTGCTGCTGACCTTCTCCCCGGCGAAATCCTGTGACTTCTTCACGGCCGGCTGGATCTTGCTGAGCATGGCGGTGATGTTGCCCAGTTTCACGTTGTCGATGGCCGAGACGACCGCACCGCAATGCTTGTGTCCGAGCACCAGGATCACCTTGGAGCCCATGACCTTGGTGCCGAATTCCATGCTGCCGAGCAGGTCCTCGTTCACGATGTTGCCGGCCACGCGGCCCACGAACACATCACCCAGGCCCAGGTCGAACACATCCTCGACCGGAATGCGGCTGTCCAGGCAGGAAAGTACCACGGCCATGGGGAACTGGCCGGTGGCGGCGGAGCGCACCTTGGAGGTGTGATCCCGAACGGTGAGGTCATTGGAAAGGAAGCGTGCATTGCCATCCTTGAACTGTTGGACGATCTGGTCCGGTGTCATGGCATCACGCTGCTCCTTGGTCAACGCCTCGGTAACGACCGGCTTCGGCATCTCCACGGCAGGTTCGGCCGCGGCTGCAGGGGTGGGTTCGGGGGCGGGGGCAGGCTCGCCGCAACCCATCACGAAGGGCAGTGCGAGAAGGGCGATCGAAAGACGAGTGGGGTTCATGTGGGATCGGGTTGGTGATCTGTGAGGGTGCAATAGTACTCATAGTCAGGGGCACACGTCTTCGCCGCAATGAAGGGATCAGCCCTTCCGGTCACCGGCACAGGCCCGCAAGCCGAACTCCCTGCGCCAACACCGGCGAATGAGCGGCGCGCCTCCGTCAGCAGCTTCGACCCAGCGGTCCTGCTCTTCACTCTTTGATGAAGCGCACCGCGCTGATGCCATGTTGATCGCGGATCCGCAAGGAGTAAGCTCCGGGCGCAATCCCTTCCAACGGCAGGACCACAAGGTCCCCCAAGGCCGACGCCCCTTTGATCGTCCGGCCCAGGGCATCGGTGATGATCCATTGGCAGACACCATCGGTGCTCCGTTCCAGGGTGAGCGTCTCGCGTGCAGGGTTGGGCCACGCTCTGAGCGGGATGATCAGATCACCTGGCGCGCTGGTGTTGATGTCGGGCATGATGCGCATGATGCCGTTCTCCTCGGTGCCATCGAAAATGATATCGAACCCCGCGAGCACGATCTTGCCATCGGGTTGCCGCACCATGTCCAGGACACCGCTGATGGCGTACGACGTGTCCAGCGAACCATCATCGTTCAGCCTTGCGAACGGTCCGTTGAGCGCCGTGCCGTTGT
>CAZJTB010000245.1:0-4787 GCA_964548485.1 uncultured Chryseobacterium sp.
GACCGGCTTGACCATGTAAGCCGCTGCGCCCTGGCGCAGGCCCCAGACCTTGTCGGTTTCCTGACCCTTGGAGGTGCACATGATGACAGGGATATTGCGCGTGCCATCTTCCTTGGAGAGTGCGCGCGTGGCCTGAAAGCCATTCATGCCAGGCATGATGACATCCATGATGATGAGGTCGGGACGGTCGTCGCGCATGATCTGCTCGGCCTCCTCGGCGCTCTTGGCGGTGCCGATCACCTCGAAGCCCATGCGTTCCATCTGCAACCGGTAGCTGAACGAGATGATGGCCTCGTCCTCGATGATCAGGATCTTCTTCATGGTTGGTCCGTGGGAGAGTGAACGGTGCCCAACTTCACTTGCGCTGCGCGCGCCGGTCGGCCAATACGCGCTCGAAGCTATCCACCGAGAGGGCTTTCTCGACATAGCCCATCACGCTGCGGAAGGAGAGGGCCCGCTCCAGATCGCTGGGGCGGTTGCTGCTGCTGAACATCACCACGCTGGTGAGGTCGTTGGGCAAGAGGCCTTCGGCCTCGCAGGTGGCCAGGAACTCGAAGCCGTTCACCGCGGGCATGTTGATGTCAACGAAGAGCAGGTCGGGCAGGTCCTGGCCGCTGCGGAAATGCGCCAGGGCCTCGGCCGCGCTGGTGAAGCAGGTCACGCGGCCCGCATAGCCGGCCTTCTTCAGCACCAGCTTCGTCACGAAGTTGCAATCGTCCTCATCGTCCACCACGATGATGTGGCGCACTTCCGTCTGCTGAAGGGTCTCCGGTGTCATGGTCCTGCCGATGATTAAGGCGCCTGAAACGGCAGAGGCCGCTTGAATGTTCCTGCCTGATCGAACGCGGGCTATCGGGACGTTGCACTTGGATGCGCGCACCAGCGTGCAGGGCCGCTCGAGTTCCGCGGAATGGCCGTGGTGCGGGCATGGCGCGGTTCGTTGCTCAGCGCAGCTCCTGGTCGAGCTTCACGATGCGCTCCGGGCTGCCCAGCAGGTACAGCACATCGTCCGTGAGGATGCGCGTGGCTCCCGAGACGTTGGTGATGTAGCGCCCCTTGCGGCGGATGGCGAGCACGGTGATGCCGTAGCGCTCGCGCAGGGCTATCTCGGCCACGGTGCGGCCCACCACCTTGCCGCGGCCCATGGTCACCGGCAGTGTGGCGATCTCCACGCCGGGGATGGTGAGGCTTTCAGGCTTGTTGGTGTCGGGAGAGCTGCTGACCCCGCGGAGCATGCCATAGTGCCCGCCCCGGATGCGCGCCACCAGGTCCTGGATGCGCTGCTCGGGCACCAGGTACTTGCGCAGCACGCGATAGAAGATCTCGATGCTGGTCTCGAACTCCTCGGGGATCACCTCGTTGGCGCCCGCATCGAGGTTCGCCTGGATCTCGCGCACATAGCGGGTGCGCACCAGGATGTACACGGTGCTGCTGATGGCGCGAACGCCGGCCACGATCTTCTTGGTGGCCTCGGGGTCGCTGATGGCCACCACCACCACGCGCGCCCGCTCCACATGCGCTTCGTGCAGCACATGGTCGTTGGTGGCGTCGCCATGCAGCACGGGCAGCCCTGTTTGCTGCGCCTTGCGCGCAAGGTCCGGATCCTCTTCCACCACGGCGCAGCGGATGCCGCTCTCCATGGCAGCGGTGGCCACGTTCTGGCCATTGAGGCCGAAGCCGACGATCACCACATGGTCCTGCAGCACGCCGGCCATCTTCTTCTCCTGCTCTCGCTTCACCCGCATGAGGCTGTCGAGGCGGTTGCTCACGCGCGCGGGCACGAACTGCAGGAACACCTTGCGCACGATGCGCTCGCTGCGGTCGAGCATGTAGGGCGTGGTGGCCATGCCCAGGATGGCCACGGCGAGGAAGAGCTGGTAGTGGTCCTGGCTGAGCAGGCCCAGCTTGAGGCCGGGGATGGCGAGCACGAAGCCGAACTCGCCCAGCTGGAAGAGGCCGAGCGCGCTGTGCATGGCGGTGCGCAGCGGATAGCGAAGGGCCCATACGGCCAGCACCGCCGCGATCACCTTCAGCGCGGTGGCTCCAGCGAAGAGCGCGATGATGGTGAGCGGCTGCTCCACGAAGAGCCGCAGATCGACCAGCATGCCGATGGAGACGAAGAAGAAGCTGAGGAAGAGCTCGTGGAAAGGCTGAACGATTCCGGTGGCGTGGTAGGCGTGCTCGGTCTCGCTGATCACGAGCCCGGCGAAGAAGGCGCCCAGCGCAAGGCTGAGGCCCATGGCCTGGGTGGTGAAGGCCGCGGCGAAGCAGATGACCACGATGGTGATGATGAAGAGCTCGTTGCCGCGCCCTTTGATCGCCGCGCGCAGCAGCTGCGGAACGAAATAGCGGCCGCTGAGGAAGACCAGCACCAGCAGCAGGGCCATCTTGCCCAGGAGCTTCAGCAGGTCGGCGGTGATGTCCTGGCTCTGGCCCGCGAGCAGCGGCGTCACCAGCATCATGGGCACCACGATGATGTCCTGGAAGATGAGGATGGCCGTGGCCACGCGTCCGGGCGCGCTGTCCATGCGGCCTTTCTCCTGCAATACGCGCAGCACGATGGCGGTGCTGCTGAGGCAGGCGAGGAAGCCGATGAAGATGGCGCTCTCGGTGCGCAGCCCGAAAGCATGCAGCACCGCCGCCACGCCGGCGATGGTGAGGCCCACCTGCAGCGAACCGCCCACGAATACGGTCTTGCCCAGGCTGGCGAGCTTCTTCAGGCTGAACTCCATGCCGATGACGAAGAGCAGGAACACCACGCCGATCTCCGCCAGGGCCTCCACCTCCTCCACCTCCTTCACCCAGCCCCAGCCATGCGGTCCGGCGATCATGCCCGTGAGGATGAAGGCCAGGATGCCCGGCAGCCTGAAGCGGCGGAACACCAGCAGGATGCCAGCCGCCAGCGCCAGGATCACGACCAGCTCACCGAAGAGGGGGAAGTGCATTCGAGCGGTTGGAGGTTGTTCGGGTTGAGGATCGCGGGTCGAACCCGTGCGAATCGCATCAGCCTCGGTTCGCGGTAAAGGTCTGCATCAAGCCGCAACCTGAATTCCCATCGGCATTCAACCAGCGATCACTTCTTGAACACGAGCCATACCGCAGCCACCAGGAATGCTCCGGCCAGCGCATGGTTCCAGCGCAAGGCTTCATGCTTGAAGGCGATGAGCGTGAACACGGTGAAGACGGCGAGCGTGATCACCTCCTGGAGCACCTTCAGCTGCACCAGGGTGAAGGGGCCGCCATGCAGGTTGCTGCCGATGCGGTTGGCGGGCACTTGCAGGACGTACTCGAAGAAGGCGATGCCCCAGCTGATGCCGATGATGGCGAACAGCCCGAGGTTCTTCCCCCACTCGAAGTCCTTGAAACGGAGATGGCCATACCACGCCAGGGTCATGAAGGCGTTGCTGAGGATGAGCAGGCCGATTGTGATGAGGGCTTTCATGCGTGGATGCGAAGGTGGGCCCCGCATGGGGTGCCTGGCGGCGTCGCCGCGCGGGCGGCTCAACGCCCGCGTGTTGATCGCGGTACCTTGCCCGCATGTTCGAGCATCGCACGCAGCCGCTGCTGGGCCCCGGCCGCTTCGCGGTGCGCCAGCTGCGGTACGCGCTCATCGCGCTCGCCATCGTGGCGGTGTCGCTAGCGGTGGGCGTGTGGGGCTACATGGCGCTCGGCGGGCTGCGCCTCCCCGATGCCTTCCTGAATGCGAGCATGATCCTGGGCGGCATGGGCCCTGTGGATGCGCTCCCGACCGATGGGGCCAAGTGGTTCGCCTCGTTCTATGCGCTCTACAGCGGCATCGCCCTGCTCACCACCGTGGCCGTGCTGCTGGCGCCCCTGGTGCACCGCATGCTGCACGCGCTGCACCTCGAGGAGGCTGCAGGCGATGATTGATCGGCCCTACTTCCGCGTGCGCTTCCAGGTGCTGTAGGCGGCTGTGATGGGCGGCTTGCTGCGGTCCACTTCGCGCAGCGGCTCGCAGGGCTTCAGCGTGGCCTGCAGCTGGGCCGGTAGCGACTGGTAGAGCCGCGTGCCCTCGCTCTTCCAAGCGATCATCTCATCGCTCGCCTCCTTCACGATGCGCGCCGGGTTGCCTACGATCACCTTGCGCGGCTCCCACACGGTGCCCTCCGGAAGGAAGGCCAGCGCGCCCACGATGCACTCATCGCCCAGCTGCACATCGTCCATCACCACCGCGTTCATGCCCACCAGGCAATTGCGCCCGATGGTGGCGCCGTGGATGATGGCGCCGTGCCCGATGTGCGCGCCGGGATGCAGCACCACCTTCACGCCGGGGAACATGTGGATGGTGCAGTTCTCCTGCACGTTGCAGCCGTCCTTGACCACGATCTCGCCCCAGTCGCCCCGCAGGGCCGCCCCGGGGCCGATGTACACATCCCGCCCGATGACCACATTGCCCGTGACCGCCGCCTGCGGGTGCACAAAGGCGCTCTCATGCACCACCGGTCGGTATCCGTTGAACTCGTACAGCATGGGGGCAAGTTATCGCGGCTTCGAAAGGGGAGGGCTGGTGTTAAGTCAAGGTTAAGCATCTTCACAGGCCCTTCCATGCACCTTCGCTCGGATACATTTGGGCGCCCGCAACCGAACCACCATGTCCCTGGAGTCCCTGCTGAGCATCTTCAAGCCGCGCGACCGCGTGTTCTTCTACCACTTCGAGGCCTCGGCCGCGAATGTGCTGAGGATGAGCGAGGACCTCATCGCCATCATGAAGACCGAGCCCGGCGCCCAGCGCACCGCCCTGCTGGAGCGGCTGGAGATCGCCGAGC
>CAZJTB010000246.1:0-598 GCA_964548485.1 uncultured Chryseobacterium sp.
CGGCGGCCTTCATCCACCTGTTGCGCAAGCAGCGGGACGCCGTGGGGCTCACCGTATTCGCCGATCAAGTGCGATTCAATGAGCGCACGCGCAGCAATGCCGCCCACCTGCGCTTCCTGATGACGCAGCTCGAAGGGCTGCTCTCCGCGCAGGCCCCAAAGCGGGGCCAGCGCACCGGCCTGGTGGAAGCCCTGCACGACATCGCGCAGCGCGCCCATCGACGGAGCCTGGTGGTGATCCTCAGCGACATGTTCGACGACCTGGGCCGCGAGGCCGAGGTCTTCGACGCGCTCCAGCACCTGCGCTTCAACAAGCACGACATCATCGTCTTCCACGTCACCGACCGCAAGCGCGAGCTGGAGCTCGATCTGCAGGACCGGCCGTACACCTTCGTCGATGTGGAGACCGGCGATGAGGTGAAGGCCCACCCCAGCGAGATCCGTGAGGGCTACAAGGCCGCCATGGCCGAGCGCTGGCACCGCCTGAAGCTCAAGTGCGGCCAGTATCGCATCGATCTGGTGGAGGCCGATATCAACGCGGGCTTCGAGCCGCTGCTGCGCAGCGCTCTCGGCGCGCATGAGGCTCTCGGCCGTGCTGG
>CAZJTB010000246.1:608-4784 GCA_964548485.1 uncultured Chryseobacterium sp.
TCGATGCGGGGTGCCACGATTTCCGCGCTGTGGGCGACGAGCCGCTGCTGCTGGAGTTCCTCACGAAGCGGGCCAAGCTCTACTGAGCGCCACCGCGCTTCATGAAGCGGACCGCAACGGGGTATTGTCCCGCAGCCGTGATCCTCAAGAGGTAGGCTCCCGGCGCCAGGTGGCGCACATCGAGCAGCAGTCGATCGCCCTGCTGCTCGGCGTGCAGCACGCCAAGAGAACCACCGCCCATCGCGAACAGCTCAGCCCGCTCCGTGCCATCGGCGGCCCAATCAATCCAGAGCAGGTCGTCCGTGGGATTCGGATAGGCCTCGGCGATGGCAGGCGGTTCGCGCAGTAATGTGGCCACGGGACCGAAGCGCTCCGATCCATCCATATCAACCATGCGCAGGCGGTAATAGGACAAGCCGCGCAAGGGGGCATGATCAAAGGCTTCGTATGCGGTGATGCCCTGGCGATTGCCCACCGCATCGAGCACAGCCACTGTTGAGAAGGCCAGACCGCTTCCGGAGCGCTCCAGCTGGAACTCCCTGGCACCTGCCTCGGAGGCCGTTGCCCACGCCGCCCGCACCTTGGGTCCTGCCTCATGCACCTCGAACACGAGCAGCTCAACGGGAAGCGGGTTGAGGAAGGTGGCGCTCGCCAGGGTGAAGGTGCCGAATTGCGTGGTGGGCAGCGCAGTGGAAACGGTGCCTGCCACGGAACTCCCGGTGAGCGCGCTGTTGCCGTGATCGCGCCATAGGGTGCTGCCCCACCGGGCCACGCGCAGATCGGGCGGGCTATCCACCGTGCAGCTCCGGGGGGTGTCCCAGCTCAAGGTCACCGCCACCGCGCTGCTGCCACTGGTGCGCTCCAGCTCCCAGTACTCGCATCGGCTCAGGTGATCGAGGGTGGGTTCTTTCTGGAACACATCCCAGAGCGGATGCGGGTCATCATGCCGGTAACGCGCCGTGAAGTGATCGGTGGGACTCGCGGGTGCCGATATGGCCAACGGGGCGTGCATGGCATCGCTGCCCAGCGGGAAGGTGAATGGCGAAGCCCCCACCTTCCGCATCCATCCATCCACGAATGAAGACGCATCGGCCGGATCGATCACCGAGCAACCAGCCTCCAGGATCAACAGGCCGTTGGCCGTGCTGCTGGCCGCCATGGGCTGGATGATGCCCTGCGTGAATGCAATGGCGGAGGAGACCACCACATTCGCTGCGAATCGCGTAACGCTGCCCGCGCCATTGATCCGCAGCCTCGGTATCTGGAACGGCAAGGCCGCCGTGCTCTGCCAGTCGCGCGAGCCGGCACCGCTCACTTCCACCCAGCCGCCGTCGGCGCCGAAGGTGACCGCCCCCGTGGAGCCTATGAGGCTGAGGTCGCTGAAGAAGCGGGCATCGTGGGTGTAGGCCACATGCAGCGCTCCGGAACCCACGCGCTGGAACCAGGCGGGCCCCTTGAACTCATCGGGCAGCAGAAGCGCCATGAAGTAGGGCCCCGAACCGGTCATGCGAAGCCGGAAACCCTGCTGGAAGCTGTTCCCGCCCCGGCACACATTCACCGCCAGGCCCGTACGGGTGGCATCGAACGCGCCTTGGAAGGTGGCGCCATCGAGCATGAGCGCAGGGCTGCTGCACACAACATCGCCGGTGATCAAGGTGCCCTGATCGAAGCGCAGGCCAGCGGTGCCCGTGAGGTGGATGCTCTGGCCCGTGCCGCCAAGCTGCTGGAAATTGCGCAGGGAAAGCATGCCTGCATCGAAGCCCAGGGCTCCGGCGGCAAGGGTTCGTCCGGCCGCAAGCGTGGCCGAACCTCCAGACATGCCGAAGTGAACGCCGCCGCCACCTACGCAATTCACCCGGATGTCGCCATTGAACTGGTCCGCCCCGGTATCGTTGAGCCAAAGGGCGCCTGAACCGGTCACCGAGAACTCGGCCAGGCCATGGAAGACGTTGCCCCCGGTGCAGGCATCCACGCTGGCCCCTGTCTTGGTTCCGCGCGCCGATTGATGGAACGTGCCTCCATTGAAGAAGAGCGCGGGTGCGGAGACATCCACCGGCCCATTGAACACGCAACCCTGCCCGATGATGAGCCTGCCGGTTCCCGTCAACGCCATCGTTTGAGCCGCAGCACCGACCTGCACCAGGTTCCGCAGCTCCAATGTGCCGGAGCTGAATCCGCCCGCTGCGATGCCCAGCATGTAACCGGCGCCCAGCGTAGCCGATCCGCTGACCGCGCCGAAGCGGATGGATCCCGCACCCGTGCTCTGGAAGCTGAGGTTGCCATTGAACTGGTCATTGCCGGTGGCGTGCATCTGGAACTCCCCATTGCCGTTTAGCCCGATCGTAGCGGCTGCATTGAAGGTGTTGCCGCCGGGGCTCGCATCCGCTCCCGATCCGGATTTCGTGAGTGAGCATGCCGCATTGAACACGGTGCCGCCGACAACAAGGCTTCCTGCGCTTGCCGTAACCGGCCCATTGAAGGTATTGGGGCCCACGAAGCGGAGCATGGCCGATGGACCCAGCACCACATGCTGACTGGCACCGCCCACCTGGTTGATCCGCGAAAGCTGCAGCAGGCCGGAATTGAATCCGGCGCCACCGATGCCGATGGATTGCCCAGAGGCTATGGTGGTGGTCCCGCTGACCGCGCCGAATTGGATGCCGCCGGTTCCGGTGCAGCTCACCAACAGGCCGGCGTTGTATGTATCCGCGCCTACGCTGGCGGGGAGCAGGAAGCCCGAACCGGTCACCGTCAGGTTCACCGGGCCGTTGAACACGCAACCGCCGCTCCCGTTATCCGTGCCCGAACCCGTCTTGGTGAAGTTGGCCGCGGCCTGGTAGGTGCCGCCGTTCAGCAGTATCCGGGGCGCGCTTATGGAGAGGGCGCCATTGAACACGCAGCCCGATTGCAGGGAAACGAGCGCCGATCCGGTGAGCACGATGGATTGGGATGCACCGCCCACTTGGTTGAAGTTGCGCAATTGCAGCTGGCCGGAGGAGAACCCGGACGGCCCGACGGAAATGGTCTGGCCAGCAGCCAATGTGGTGGAACCGCCGCCCGCGCCGAACTGGATGATGCCCGTTGATGTGCTTGCCACTTGCAGCCCAGCCAGGAACTGCGTGTTGCCCAGGTTGGCGATTGACCACGTGCCGGTGCCGCCATGCGTGAGCGAGACCGCCTGCTGGAACACATTGCTGCCTGTGCAGAGGTCGGTGCCGCTCCCGGTGCGCACGAGCTGCACGGCTCCTTGGAATACCGAGCCGGCGAAAACGATGGACGAAGCCGTGCCCGTAAGCGCAGCCCCAACGAGCGCGCCGGAGAACACATGCGCGGCTGCTGGCGCATTCAGCACCAGCGTGCCGTTCATCAGGCTACCACCCGAATAGTTGCCTGCACCGGTCACGGTGAGGCTATTGCCACCGAGATCGAACGTTCCGGACGTCAAGGTGAGGGAGGCCAGCGAAGCGTTCGCGCTCAGCACGGCACCGTTGGGCGCGGCCACCATGGTCACCTGATCCACGGCTGTTGGCACCCCATTCGGCGTCCAGTTCTGCGGAACGCCCCAGGCATTGCCCACCGAGCCGTTCCATACATAGCTGGTTTGGGCGAGCATGGGAACAGCGAAGCCGATCGACCATGCGCAAACCGCATAAGCCAACCAGCAAAGCCGTGCCTTCTGAATCATGCAATAGCCCCTGTGAAACGAGCCATCGGGCCATGAGGTTTGCTCGTGCTGCACACTTGCTGCAGAATGCGCTTGCGGGTGATGCTGGAAGGCATACATTTGCCGCCGCTCTGCCGGAAGGCAGTGCTGAACGGACCGGTAGTTCAGCTGGTTAGAATGCCGCCCTGTCACGGCGGAGGTCGCGGGTTCGAGTCCCGTCCGGTCCGCGAAAAGGCCCAGCCGAATCGCTGGGGCTTTTTCATTCTGTTCCGGGAGGACGAGTCGACTTTCATGCACGAAAAGCAGCGGAGATGCAGGAATTCCCCTCCGGACCGCATGCGTCAATTCCGTCAATCACGAGCCCATGGCACCAAGCTCCGCGTTCTGCCGAACGATGTAAGCAATCAGCCGAGAGAGCGTCGCGTACGGCCGGGATCAAGCATGAAGGGGTCCCGGCGCTTAGCTTCCCCCCGATGAGGAGGAAGAGCGCAGGAGTCCTTGAGGTGATGGCC
>CAZJTB010000247.1:0-4770 GCA_964548485.1 uncultured Chryseobacterium sp.
GCGACACCGTATCGGTGACCTGGGTGGACAACACCGGCGCCAAGCGTACCGACGAGGCGAAGGTCGGCTGATCGATGTGGTCGGGAGCCGTTCGCCCGGCTCCCTTTTTTTCGAGACAGGACGCATCATGAAAACACGACTGACAGTTCTTGGCCTGGCAACGGCCGGCGCGATGCTGGCCGCGGGAGGAGCCGTCGCCCAGCAGGCGGCGGCGCCCGTGAATCCCTACCTGGTGCAGATTCCCGGGCTTGCCGTGCCCGGAGTTTCCCTGCCCAACATTCCAAACGTTCTCGGTCTGGTCGGATCGCTGGCTACCTTCAAGCCTTCCGTCGCCGCCAAACCTTATTCGATGGCCCCCAGCCTGCCGCACGAGCAGAAGATGCTGATGATGCAGGCGATGATGGCGCTGATGCCGCAAATGGGCATCCGCGACGCCATGAGCTTCATGACCACCAAGTACAAGGCCAAGGATGGCCTGACCTTCGATGACGTCAAGCAGTCCATGGAACTGCGCGCAAACCAGGTCAATTTCAAGAAGGTGGGCGAGAGCCCGATGTGGAAGGACATCCAGGCCGTGCTCGGCGACATGAACGCGCCGCGCATGGAGGTCTATCACTACTGCGAAATCGCGGCCGGACGCGCGGTGCTGATGGCGGCGCCGGAGTCGATCGTCTACATGCCCTGCCGCATCGCCATCATGGAAGACGCCAACAAGGAGATCTGGGTCCTCACCCTGGACTGGGACCTGGCCTGGCTCGACTCCGTGCAGGGCAAGATGGGCATCGATGCGGAGGTCGCGAAGCACGCCAAGGACATCCGCGCCAAGATGGACGAGATCATGCGCGCGGCCGCCAACGGCGATCTGTAAGCCTGCGGCATACGATCCGGTGGCAGAGCAAGCCGCTGATCGACCGATGCCAATCGATTCGCTGAACACTTGAAGAAGGTCACGGCCGGAGCCTCCGGCCCTGGCCGAGCCAAAAGGAGATGACGATGAAAGGATTTACCAAGATCTTGGCCGCTCTGGCCGCCCTGGGGTTATCCGCGCAGGTCACCGTGGCCGGCCCCACCGAGGATCTGGCCCGCAGCTGCAATGCCTGCCACGGCCTGAACGGCGTGTCCGTGGGCCCGTCCATGCCCAATATCGCCGGCCTGCCCGAGAAGTACCTGAACAATGTCATGCTGCAGTGGAAGAGCGGCGAACGCTATTCCGCCACCATGGGCCGTCACTTCACCGGCTACACCGACGAGGAACTGGCGAAGCTGGCCACTCACTTCTCCAAGCTGCCCTACGTCGCCGTGGTGCAGAAGGCCGACGAAAAGGTGATGGCCCGCGGCAAGGAAGCCACCGAGCGTTGCGAGACCTGCCATGGCGCCACCGGCGGCCAGCCCGATGACGACGAGACGCCCAAGATCAACGGCCAATGGGCGCAGTACATGGAAATGGAGCTGATGAAATACCGCACCGACGCGGTAAAGATGCCGCACAAGAAAATGCGCAACAACGCGAAGCGGCTGGCCGAGGAGGATGTGCCCATCGCTGCCCAGTTCTACGCCGCCCAGCCCCAATAAGGAGACCCACATGAGCTTCAATCGACGCGATTTCATCAAGACCCTGGCCTCCACCTCGGTGGTTTTGCCCATGGCCGTGCGTGCTGCGCCCGCTCCGGGCAAGGCCCGCATCGTGGTGGTGGGCGGCGGCTTCGGCGGCGCCACCGCCGCCAAGTACCTGAAAATTGCCGACCCCGGCCTGGATGTGACCCTGGTCGAGCGCAACAAGCAGTTCGTCTCCTGCCCGCTGTCCAACGAAGTGATCAGCGGCCACGGCCAGTACGAGGGCCTGCTCGCCGGCTATGACGGCCTCGTCAAGCGCGGCGTCCGGGTCGTCTTCGACGACGCCCTGGCGGTCGATCCGGCAAGCAAGTCGGTCAAGCTGAAGGGCGGCGCCACGCTGGGCTATGACTTCCTGGTGCTGTCTCCCGGCATCGACTTCAACTTTGGCGCCATCGAGGGTTACACCGAGGAACTTGCCAACACCACGCACCCGCACGCCTACAAGGCCGGGGCGCAGACGCTGGCCCTGAAGAAGCAGGTGGAAAGCATGAAGGACGGCGACGTCTTCCTGCTGTGCGTTCCGCCCGGCCCGTTCCGTTGCCCGCCCGGCCCCTACGAGCGCGCCTCGCAGATCGCCAGCTACTTCAAGCACCACGGCAAGGGCAAGTGCAAGGTGCTCATCGCCGACGCCAACGACTCCTTCTCCAAGAAGGGGCTGTTCGAGCAGGCCTGGCAACGGCACTACCCCGGCATGATCGAGTGGGTGCCCGGCGCTTCCGGCGGCAAGGTGATCAAGTTCGACGCCAAGAGCAACACCGCCTCCAGCGACTTCAACGACTTCAAGGGCGACGTCGTCAACATCATCCCGCCGCACCACGCCGGTCTCATCGCCAAGAACACCGGCCTGACCAACGACAAGGGCTGGTGCACCGTCGACATGCTGACCATGGAATCCACCGCGCACAAGGACATCTTCGTGGTGGGCGACTCCACGATCCATGGCGAGCTGCCGGTCTACGGGGCGCCCAAGTCCGCGCACATGGCCAACACCCAGGCCAAGGTGGCGGTAAGCGCCATCCTCGCCAAAATCAATGGCCAGCCCGCCCCCGAGCCCTTCTTCGTCAACACTTGCTACAGCATCGCGGAAAAGGAGTGGGGCTTCTCGGTGGTGCACATCTACCGCGCCAAGGACGGCAAGCTGGTGTACGACACCAAGGCCGGCGGCATCAGCCCGGTCAACATGCCCGACGAGGCCGCGCTAAAGCTGCAGCGCAAGCTGGAGTCCGAGTACTGCATCGGCTGGTTCAAGAACATCATGGCCGATGCATTCGCCTGATATGACCCGCCGCGCGGGAGCAACCCCGCGTGGCAGTCGAACACACGAGGAGCTCAATCATGAAAGCGAGTTTGCGTAACCGCATGATGCTGGCAGTCGGGCTGTTCGCGGGCCTGGCCTCCAGCCTGATGTATTCCGCCAGCGCCAACGAGCCGGCGAAGAAGGAAGTCGAGGCCGCCGCGGCTGCCACCAGCATTGCCCAACCCTTCGCGCCATCCATGCTCGCCGTCGCCGGCAACCGCAAGGTGACGGTGGACGACTTCGAGGATCCGGCCAAGTGCAAGACCTGTCACCCGCGCCAGTGGAAAGGCTGGATGGGTTCCATGCACTCCATCTCCTTCAAGGATCCGGTGTTCCAGGCCGAATGGGCGATCGGGGAGAAGGCGACGAACGGCGCCTTGCTCAATTACTGCGGCGCCTGCCATACCGCCGTCGGCGTGGTGAGCGGCACAGTCAAGTTCGACCCGTCCCTGGGCAAGCATGGCGGCTTCACCGCGCCGAAGGTGGCGGCCGAAGGCGTCAGCTGCGAGGTCTGCCACACCGCCGTGCGCAGCACGCATGCCCAATCGGTCTCGGGCGATCCGGGCAACGCCTCGCTGGCGCTGAACCCGGGCGAGACCAAGTACGGTCCGCTGCTGAAGTCCGTCTCGGGCTACCACGAAACCCAGTACTCCGAGCTGCACACCAAGGCGGAGTTCTGCGGCAGTTGCCACAACATCTTCCATCCGTTCAACCAGTTCCCTGTGGAGCACACCTATGACGAGTGGAAGATCTCGGCCTATGCGCAGGCTGGCATACCCTGCCAGGACTGCCACATGGTGCCGGTGGAAACCGCCATTCGCGTGGCCAACGAGATGAAGCGCGCGAAGGACCTCACCGATCACGGTCTGGGCGGCAAGGCGGCCACCAAGGCCAAGGTCGAGCGCAGCATCGTGCATGACCACGGCTTCGTCGGCGGCAACGCGGTGATCGCCCCGGCGCTGGGGGTCGAAGGCGCGGAAGAGCATCGCGAGGAAGCCATCAAGCGCCTGCAGAACGTGGCCGAACTGGAACTCGACGTGCGTACCGGAAAAGGCGGTGCCCAGGAAGTGCGGGTCAAGGTCATCAACGCCCGCGCCGGCCACCATCTGCCGACCAGCCTGACCTTCATCCGTCAGATCTGGGTAGAGGTGCTGGTGACCGACGATCAGGGCCGCGTGTTGCTGAGCTCCGGCAAGCTCGGTCCGGACAACCGCATCGACGAGGACGCGTTCATCATCGGCAACAAGTCCGTGGACAAGAACGGCAAGCCTACGGTCGATCCGTGGGAAATCGCCGGTTTCCAGGAAATGAACACCGTCCCGCCCAAGGGCCATCGCATCGCCAAGTACGCCTTCAAGATGCCCGCCGATGCCAAGAGCATCAAGGTAGAGGCCAAGCTCAACTACATGAGCTATGACCAGGCGGTGGCCGACAAACTGCTGGGCGCCGGCGCGGTCAAGGTGCCCAAGGTGGAAATGCAGGCCCTGGCGCGCACCTTCGATGCCGACCTGAAGCCCATCGATACGCCCCAGAAGGTTTCCAGGCGCTGACTTTCCGAGCGGTCCCCAGAGGCCGCCGGCTGTCGTCCTCCTGTCTCGATCCCCGGCCCGCGTGGCCGGGTTTTTTTTGGGGTATTACCCTACTAAATCAGTGGGTAATCGACGAAAACCATGATCCAGGTCAAAAAACCCGCAAATGGAGAGTGTTATGTTGCGCGGACGATCGCTGGGCATGCCTGCACGGACACCGGCGATCCGCGATGCATTAGCACGGCGTATCCGCATGAGGCTGCACCCAGCCCCAACACACACAGGAGACAACACATGACACTTTCGCGACGTGACTTCATGAAAACCAGC
>CAZJTB010000248.1:0-4769 GCA_964548485.1 uncultured Chryseobacterium sp.
CGCCTCATGCGCGGCCTGCTGCGCATCGGTGCTCACCCAGCTGAGGGTAAGGCGAGGCGCGGGCTGGTCCGTCATGGGGTGGGCGGGCACCGGGCGTGTGGTTAGAGCCGACAAGGTAGCCATACGACCGATAAGACGCCCCGTGCGCGCAAAGGATGCCTGTTCCGCGGCGCATTCCTTCCAGGTGCTTTCAACACGCGCTGATAATTGTCTTCTCCGGCGCCCAAGCGGAGGGGCTACATTCGCGCCGCTGCCGGGTTGGCAGCCGATCATCAGAACCCCTAAACCCCGCACGATCAGGATGAAAGTCACAGTAGTAGGGGCCGGCAATGTGGGCGCCACCTGCGCCGATGCCGTGGCCCGTTGGGAGCTCGCCAATGAAGTGGTGCTGCTCGACATCAAGGAAGGCTTCGCCGAGGGCAAGGCCCTGGATATCTGGCAGACGGCGCCGATCAACCTGTTCGATTCACGCCTGGTGGGCAGCACGAACGATTACGCCAAGACCGCCGGCAGCGATGTGGTGGTGATCACCAGCGGACTGCCCCGCAAGCCGGGCATGAGCCGCGACGACCTCATCGCCACCAACGCCGCCATCGTGAAGAGCGTGACGGAGAATGTGGTGAAGCACTCGCCCAACGCCATCATCATCGTGGTGAGCAACCCGCTCGATGTGATGACCTATTGCGCCTACATCACCAGCAAGCTGCCCAGCAGCAAGGTGTTCGGCATGGCGGGCATCCTCGATACCGCACGCTACCGCGCCTTCCTGGCCACCGAGCTCAACGTGAGCCCCAAGGATATCCAGGCGGTGCTCATGGGCGGCCACGGCGATACCATGGTGCCCCTGCCGCGCTACACCACGGTGGGCGGCATCCCGGTCACCGAGCTCATCGCCAAGGACAAGCTCGACGCCATCGTGGAGCGCACCAAGAAGGGCGGCGGCGAGATCGTGAACCTGCTGGGCACCTCGGCGTGGTACGCCCCCGGCACCGCTGCCGCGCAGATGGTGGAGGCCATCGTACGCGACCAGAAGCGCGTGTTCCCCTGCTGCGTGTGGCTGCAGGGCGAGTACGGCTTGAAGGATATCTACATGGGTGCCCCGGTGATCCTTGGCCGCAACGGGGTGGAGCGCATCATCGAGCTTAAGCTGAACAAGGAGGAGATGGAGCTGTGCCATGCCAGCGCCAAGTCGGTGAAGGAGGTGATGGACGTGCTGGACAAGATGAACAGCGTGACCGCCTAGGCCGCGCCGGGTAACCGAAAGACGAGGGGCGCCACGGCGCCCCTCGTTCATTTCAGCGCGCCACCACCAGCCGTTGCGCCGGGCCAACCACGGCGCCTTCCGGGCGCAGGGTGTACAGGCCTTCCGTGATCCCCGCCAGCGGGATGGTCGCGCGTGGCCCCCGTGCGGGTAGCGCCAGCACCACCCGCCCCAAGGCATCGCGCAGCACCCACTGGCTGCCCGGGGGAAGCTCCTGCTCAGCCATCACCTCCACCGCGTCGCGCGCCGGATTGGGGAACAAGGAGAAGGCTGCCGTGCGCCGGGCTTCCTGGGCCACGGTGCTCACCTCGTCGCTGCGCCAAAAGCTGAGCCCTCCGCGGAAGTTTCCGATGACCATGTCCAGCGCGCCATCGCCCGTGAAATCGTGCAGGCATAGCGTGGTCCGCGCCCCGTCGTCGATTCCCAGGAAGGCGGTGTCCAAGCGGGCCCACGTGCCATCGAGGTTGCCGTCGATGCCGCCATAGCGGTACAGCGCGCCCGATTCCGAGCCCAGGAGCATCTCCCGTTCGCCCAGCGCGTTCCGATAGATCACCGGGGTGGAATGCCCGGTGATGTTCCACCACTCCACGGTGCGCACGCCTCCGAGGTCTTCGGTGATCAGCGTCCATTGAGGGGCCGCGGCCGTGCCGGTGTTGCGGTAGTGGTTCAGGTTCCCGTTGCGCTCGCCTATGATCAGGTCCAGGAGACCGTCGTCGTCCAGGTCGTGCAGCAGCGGGGCCGCGAACTGCCCCACATCGATGACTGCGCCCAGCGAATTGGTGATGTTGGCCTGCTGCAACTGGAACTGGGCGATGGGGCCGGTGGCGTTATTCCGGAAATAGTGCATGCGGCCTTGAAGGTCGCCGATGATCATGTCCAGGTCGCCATCGCCATCGAGATCGCCGAAGGCCGGGTGCATGCTGAGCCCGATGCCGCTGGTGGAGAGGCCCGCGTAATCGTCGGTGACCAGGTCGAAGGCAGGATTGGTTATGGTGCCCACGTTGCGAAGCAGGGCCACCTTGCCCGCGTAGTTCCCGGCCGGCGCGAAATAGCCGTGGTTGGCCACGATCAAATCCATCAGTCCATCGCCATTCTCATCGAAGGGCACAGGTATGGCGCCCTCGCCGAACTCGATCATGCGGTCCTGGAACAGGTTGCGCTGCTGAAGGTTGAATAGGGGCGACGCATCGGAGCCGTTGTTCCGGTAGTACCACATGCTCTCGTAGTTGTGCGAGAGCGAGGTGGCGTTGGGGCTCACCAGCAGGTCACGGCGGCCATCGCCATCGAGGTCCAAATGGTAGGCGCCGGGGAAGATGAACAGATCCACGCTGGTGTTGTAGGAGGGGAAGAGCGTGTCCTCGCTGGTCATGATGGCATTGGCCACGGTGCCCCCGTTGTAGAGCGCCACCAGGTTGTTGTACGAGATGTCGCCGAGGAGCACCTCCATCACGCCGTCGCCGTTCAGGTCCAGGATGGTGGTGGCGCTGCCGGCGTGGGCGCGGCTGTCATCGCCGGTGTCGGGCTCCGCCTCCAGGTCGCCAAGGCCGATCTCCGGGTTGGGCACATTGAATTGGCAGGGCACGTTGAGCGTCACCGAGTTGTTGCTGAAGTTCTCGGCGAAGTAGCCCCAGCACTTGTTGCGCACCTCGTACAGGAGGCTGTCGCAGTGGCCATAGGTCTCCATGCTGAGGTTCTTGTGGTACTCCATGTAGGAGCCCAGCAGGCTGAAGGTGAGGATGTCGAGATCACCGTCGCCATCGATATCCGCGATGCCGGGCAGGTCCACCTGCGAGATGAAGAGATTGGCCCAAGCGGAGGCGCCCGAGGGCGATACGTAGTTGGAGTTCACCCGGAACTTGACCAGATCGAAGGCGGGCTGTCCCCCGCTGCTCACGTTCTTGAATACCGAGAATCCGGCGGATGAATAGGTGAAGATGTCCTCCTTGCCGTCGCAGTTGTAGTCGCGCAGCAGGCACCAGTCGTGCAGCTCGTTGAAGGGCGGGACATTGTCGTAATCGCGCGTCACACGGTAGGCGGCCGTGCCTGTGGCGGCCGTGCGCAGCAGGATCACCGGCTTATGCCCCGAGGTGTAGGAGCGGTCGAAGAGGAAGAGGTCCTTCAGCCCGTCGCCGTTCAGGTCAATCTCACTGGCTTGGATGAAGTTCAAGCCTCCAGCCCAGGCCAGCTGCAGGTCAATCCCTTGCCGGGTCACGGGCACATTGGGGTCGAAGCGGAGCGTCCATTGCGCCGGTGCAGCCAGTTGCAGCAGGGTGGCAAGGAGGAATGCGGGTGTGCGTTTCATGCGCAGCGGAACTGACGATTAGACGCTCCAAAGGTCGTTGTCGCCGCCCGTGAGTGCCGCAATCGCGCCACGGGCTATCCACAAGGGACGACCTCATACTTTTCGGGCTGAATACGAGGGGGAAACACGGGCCCGCCGCCGTTGTTCAACACTTCTATATTTGCCGCCTCTTTTTACGAACCCCCCTTTCAGTCATGCAGAATAGAGGCGCGCTCTGGGTCTTCACCATCCTGTTGGCGCTCGCGTGCGCGTACCAGTTGTCCTTCTCCATCTTCACGTCGGGCATGGAGAAGCAGGCCGCCGAAGTGGCCCGCCAGCAGGCCGATTCGCTGCTCGAGGCTGAGCCGGGCCGCACCTTGGATTACGACTCCCTGAAGCTCGCCTTCGAGAACCGCTACCTCACCGAGCATGCCGAGGAGAAGGTCTATCCCGTACTGGGCTACACCTACCGCGAATGCAAGGAGAAGGAGATCAACCTGGGCCTCGACCTCAAGGGCGGCATGGCCGTTACCCTGGAGGTGAGCGTGCCGGAGCTGATCGAGGGCCTCAGCGAGAACAGCGACAATCCGGCCTTCACCACGGCCATGGCCAACGCGCGCAGGCGCCAGCTCACCGACAACGCCGATTTCGTCACCCTCTTCGGTCAGGAATATGCCAAGATCGATGGCCGCCCCCCGCTCTCGGCCATCTTCTATTCGCCCGACCGCCAGGCCATCTTCGAGCGCGAAGGCGACGACGATGCCTACCTGAAGGCCCTGCGCCGCGAAGCCGAGGCCGCCTTGGCCAACACCGAGCGCATCCTCCGCACCCGTATCGACAAGTTCGGCGTGGCCCAGCCCAGCATCCAGAAGCAGGCCCTCAGCGGGCGCATCCAGATCGAGCTGCCCGGCGTGAAGGACAAGGCCCGCGTGCGCCGCGTGCTGCAGAGCACCGCCAACCTCGAGTTCTGGGAGACCCACGACAACGCGGAGATCGGCCCCATCCTCGACCAGGTGAACAAGCCCCTCAGCGCGCTGCTGCATCCGGAGCTGGCCGCCGCCGATAGCGCTGCGGGCGATACCGCGAAGACCGCCGATGCGGAGCCTGTTGCCGCCGCCGATTCCACCGCCGCCGATTCCACCTTGGCCGATACCACCGCCGAGGAGCAGCCCGATACCGCTGCCCTGCGCCGCGACTTCTAGAAGCGCGCCCCCCTCTCCTCCAAGC
>CAZJTB010000249.1:0-4739 GCA_964548485.1 uncultured Chryseobacterium sp.
CCAGCTGGTCGTGCACCAGCACGTAGTTGTGCAGTTTGTGGAAGGTGATGTTCTCATGCCACAGGTGGTGGCTCATCCACATGGCGAGCAGCAGCCCCACATCGCCCACGCGGTAGATGCTGAACACCTTCACGCTGTTGCGCACCGGCAGGTAGCGGTCGCGGTAGAAGCCGATGAGGAGAAACGACGACAGGCCGAGGACCTCCCAGCCCAGGAAGAGCGTCTCGAAGTTGCCCGCGAGCACCGTGAGCGAGTAGCCCGTGAAGAAGAAGAGGATGGTGTTGAAGAAGCGCTTGTACCCGTCCTCGCGGTGCAGGTAGTTGCGGCTGTACACCGTGATCAGGAAGGTGAGCACCGCGCCCATGAACAGGTACACGGCGGTGACCCGGTCGAAGTAGAGATCGATGAAGAACTCGTAGTCCTTCGAGCGGAACACGGACACCTCCTTCACGTTGACGGCCTCGAAGCCATGGAGCGCCCACAGCACGATGTAGCCTGTGACGAGCGCGGCCTGCACCGCGGCGGTGAGGTAAGCCGTGCGCGAGAGCGCCATCTCTGCGCGGCGATTCAGCAGCAGGCTGATGAGGAAGCCGGTGAGGGGCACTAGGACGAAGAGGGGGAGCAGCAGCTGCATGGTTCTCGCGGATCAGGTCCAGGGCTCAGTCCATCAGGAGCATCACGTCCGCATTGTCCTGCAGCCGAGCGATAACGTTAAGCTCATCGTCCGCCACCGGGAGCTCCGTGCGCAGGGGCACGAAGGGCTCGAAAGCACCATCGCGGAAGCGGTACATGCTGCGCTGCGCGGGATGCACCGCCACCAGGTGCACCCAGCCATTGGCGAACCACTCGTAGGTGGCGGGCACCTTCTGGATGGTGCGCAGCACCACCTCGGGGTCCTGCTCCACCACCACCAGCAGGCGCAGGGGATCGTGCACCTCGATCATCTGGCTGGGCAGCCCGGGGCGCAGGTCGCCCTCGATGCCGTTGGCCACGCCGATGAGGCCCATCACGTTGTGCGGGAGCTTGGTGCCGGCGCCGAGCTTCTGGTTGTCCACGCGGGAGAAGTAGTACTCCAGGTTGATGCCGCCACACACGGGCGCCACGGCGTTGAGGATGCCGAGCAAGTAGTGGCCCTCGGGGTCGAGCAGCGGGTCGTACGAGTTGAGGAAGGCGCGCCGGTCGAGGAAGATGCCCCGCGTCATGGCGCGCCGCCCCACGATGGCCGCTGCGTTGGTGGCATGGTTGAGCTCGGGCCGCGGCTCGAAGAGCGATACGCTGCGGCGCTTCACGCGGTCGTGCACGGCCTCGCCGGGCTGGGTGCTGTCGATGCTGAGGAAGCGGCGCGAGCGCTCACGGGCGTTGCGCTCCAGGGCCTCAGCGAAGAGGTGCTGATTCCGCTCGTGCGCATGCACCTGGCCGCCGGCGAGCAGGGCCTCGTCGTAGTAGGCGATCTCGTCGCGCGTGGTGTCGTGCAGGGCGCCGAGGAAGCGCGTGGTGTAGGGGATGTCGATGCCGCGGCCGCGCAGCAGGGCCCGCACCTCCGGATGATTGGCCATCTGGCAGAACACGCGGGCGTTCACCGAGCCGGGGCGGCCGCTGCACGCCCCGCAGTCGTAAGCGGCATAGTGCGGGTTGTTGACGCTGCTGGCGCCATGGCCCACCACGTACACCACGGGTGCGAAGCCCTTCACCAGCCCGATGCTCCGCAAGGTGTTCTCCACGCGCTGGGCCATCTCCGGCACGGTGAAGCCCACCTGCAGGCCGTCCTCGTGCAGACCGCAGTGCTCCACGGTGAGCGAGGCGAAGGCGTCCATGTGCTTGAACGAATCGCTGGTGCCCGGCGTGCTGCTGGGCCTGAAGATGCTGACGAAGAGCTTCAGCGCCGACCAGAATCCGAGCGTCTGCGAGATGAGCCAGCCGGCCACCAGGCCGTGGGTGTGGCGCGTGAAGTGCACATCGCGCGCATGCGTGCGCCGCTTGTCCACCTCCTTCACCAGGTGCCTGGGCTGCACGGGCGCGGGCGCCACCTTGGTATGGAACTTCCCGTGCTCGGGCTTGTAGTGGAACTCCACGCCGAAGAAGCCCGCCGTGCCGTAGGTGTCGAAGCCGTGGTCGAGGTGCTCCAGGTGGCGGCGCAGCGAGCACTCGCGGTCGTCGATGCAGAAGATGCCCTGCGCCGATGGTTGATCGGGGCGCGCCGCGTCCGATGAAAGCTGGATGCCCGCGAGCAGCTCGTCGTACCAGGTCCATTCAAAGGCCTCCTGCCAGAGGGCGCGCACCGCATCCACCTCGCTCCGGGGCGCCTCATCGAAGAGCGGCTTGGGCCGGTGCTTCATGCCTTCGGCGAGCGGCAGCCATCCCTTGGGGAACTGGCGGTCCAACGCGTCGATCTCGAGCAGCAGCTCGAAGAGGATCACCTCCTTCAGCGTGATGCGCCGACGGTCGAGCAGCGTGCCGGGCTGTTGCTCGATCACGCTCACGAGGCCGCTCCAGCCGCTGTGCGCGAACTGCTGGTCGAAGAGGTAATCGGCGTAGAGCGATTCATCGCCCACCAGGGTGGCGAGCAGCTGCGCGATGGTGGTGCGCTCATCGAGCAGCAGTCCGATGGCCCGCTTGCCCCGCAACAAACCGCTCCAGGCATGGCGCTGCAATTCGCGCACACTGGCCAGGAAGCCCTGGTCCCACACGGGGAATCGCCAGATGGCGATGCCCTGGTCCAGGTAGCTGTTCAGGACGCGGAAGAGCAAGGTGTGGGTGATCGCATCGAGGTCGATGCGGCGGTCGCGCTTCCAATGGGCACGCAGGGACCCGATGCGCGGCACGATCGCATTATCGTAGGGCTTCTCCAGCAGCTTGTGCTTCCACGTGGCCAACCCATCGATGCCGTGACGCTCGGCGATCACGCGGTCGAGCACGGCCGTGTGGATGCGCCCTTCGCGATGCAGCCGGCGGTACTCGTTCACCGTGAGGTACACCTTGTAGCCGAAGATGCGCGAGGCCCGGGCCAGCGCCTCGTGGAACCGCTCGTTCTGGAAGGCGTGCAGCGTGTTGTGGTGGATGAAGTCCTTCAGCGGTGCCTGCGCGGGCAGGTAATGCTTCAGGTCGTGCAGCACGGCATGCTCATCGAATCCGGCGGCCACGTGTCGTTGCTCGAGGGTCTCCATGGGCATGCGCTGCATTGACGGCGCAAAAGTGACCGGGCTCCTCCGGCCCCGCATGAGAGGGGGATTAAAGCCGCACCCGCGATCGTGAAAAGCTGTAAAGCCGCAGCAGGCCGAGCCAAAGCCACCCCGATACGACCGAACAACTGGCATGCGCACCTTCGCACCATGACCCCGCTCGACATCGCCGACCGCTGGTTCCAAGCGTTCAACACCCATGACCTCGAGGCCCTGCTGGCCCTGTACCACGACGATGCGGAGCACTTCAGCCCGAAGTTGAAGCAGCGCCAGCCCGAGACCGAAGGATGGGTGCGCGGCAAGGCGGCCCTGCGCGCCTGGTGGGCCGATGCCTTCGACCGCCTGCCCAGCCTCCGATATGCCGTGTGGAACCTGATTACCGATGGCACCACCGTGTTCATGGAGTACATCCGCCATGTGGATGGCGAGGACGACCTGCGCGTGGGCGAGGTGCTGGAGATCAGCGATGGCAGGATCGCCGCCAGCCGGGTGTACCACGGCTGAGACCTTCATGGCCCGGCGGATCAATCGTGCTGGAGAATGCTACGCCAGCGCGATCCGCACCGCCGCCACCGTGCCCGTCCCCTCCACGGCGCTCAGCTCCAGCCTGCCGCCATGCACCTGCATGATGCGGTCCACCAGGGCCAGGCCGATGCCGTGGCCATCGAGGGGGGCCGCATCGTTCGCGCGGTAGAACAGCTCGCGCACGCGCGCCAACGCCTCGGGGGCCATGCCCTTTCCGTGATCGGTGACCACGGCCACCGCATCATGCCCCTGCACGGATACGCGCAATTCCACGCGATCGCCACCGTACTTCACCGCGTTGGTGAGCAGGTTGTAGAGCGCGGCGGTGAGCAGCACCGCGTTGCCGCGCACCAGCGGCTCACGGCCTTCGGCATCCTCGTCCATGGCGAAGCGCACCGGGCGCTCAGGATAGCGCGCGCGGCAGCGCTCCAGGGCGCGCTCGGCCACCTCGTCCAGGCGCACCTCGGTGAAGGGGATGCGCTCGGCGGCGCCGCGCGTCTGCGCCAGCCAGAGCAGCTGCTCGAGCAGGTCCTGCATCACGATGGCCTGCTCATCGATCCCGCTCAGGTGCTTGGCGATCTCCGCTGAACCCGTAGCAAGCTGCTTCGCCTGATGGGCCTCGCCGCGCAGCACGGTGAGCGGGGTGCGCAGCTCGTGGCTGGCATTGGCGATGAAGGAGCGCTGCACGCTGAAGGCGGCGTCGATGCGCGCGAGCAGCTCGTTGAGCACGGTGGTGAGCTCGGCCAGCTCATCGCCCCGGCGGCCGGGCGGCGCGGGCAGCCGCTCGCTGGGCTCATGGATCTCGGCGGCGCGGCGCACCAGCAGGCGCACGGGCACCAAGGCCCAGGTGGCATAGAGCCACGCGATGCCCGCGGTGAGCAGCAGCGCGGCAAGCCCGGTGAGCCACATGGAGCGCCGCAGCTCGCTGAGCGATGCGTGCCCTGATGCATCGATGGCCGAGGCCATGGTGTACAGGATGCCCAGCGGGCGCGTCTCGGGCCGGTCCACCACCACGAACTGGCGCTCGCCCTGCGT
>CAZJTB010000250.1:0-4730 GCA_964548485.1 uncultured Chryseobacterium sp.
AGGGTGTAGCCGGCCGCCCCATCGGCGTTGGCGCAGACCCATACGTTCAGGTACTTGTTGCGCGGCCATTGGATCAGGTTCTTCATGGTCTGCGTGCCATCGTTCGTGAGCGCGCTCACCGTGCGGGTGATTCCCTTGGTGCAGTTGCCGTTCGGGTCCTTGCGCGCCAGGCGGAACTCGATGTCCACGTTGGCCACGATCGGGAGGAACTCCGGCCGCACGTTCTGCCAATCGGGGTTCTGCCGATTGAAATCCTCGTTGAGCACGCGCATGGCATCGATCACCTGCGCATCGCTGATGTTCTCCGCCCCGTTGTTGTGGATGATGTGGAAGACCACCGGGACGGTGTAGGTGGCGCGCTGCCCTTCGGCGAATCCCAAGGTCCAGGCATCAAGCTCTTCCTGGGCCTGCCGCATGGCATCGATGAGCTCCGGGTTGTTGCCGTGCAGTTCAGCCAGGTGCTGCGGGTCGTTCACCTTGCAGGGGAGCGGCTGCTGGGCCGATGCGGACTGGGCGATGGCGATGAGCGCCGCGAGAACGATGGGTCGGATCATGGTGTACAGGATGGACGTGGCCAGGCGAAACTAGGCGAATCCCCGACGGGATGGAGAATGCCCGGCCCGGGCGTTAGTCGATGACGAGGCGGGCTATGCGCTGGTCGCCATCGAGGCGCAGCCGGATGAAGTAGGTGCCGCGCTCCAGGCCCGCCAGGTCGAGGTTCACGATGGTCTCGCCGGCCGGCAGCGTGCCCAGGCCCTTGGAGCGGGCCTCACGGCCGGTGGCATCGATGCTCTCCAGCGACGCCGGGCTCGCCGCATCGAGCATCACGGTGAGTCGCGCCTCATCGCGGGCGGGGTTGGGCAGCACCTGCATGCCGCGCTGAAGCGCGATCGGGGCGTCGCCCACGCCCACCGGCATGGCGTTGATGTTGATGTCGTCGAGGTAGAGGTTGTTGCCGCCATCGCTCTCGAAGACGAATTTGAACCGGAAGTCGCTGATGTGGCTGGTGCTGCTGATGTTGCTCACCTCCGTGTACCCCCATTGAGAGGGCCCGCTGGGAACAAAGCTGCCGGTGGTCACGGGCGCGGTGGCCAGCGTGGTGCTCCCGCGCATGATCTTGCGCAGGCTCCAGGTGTTGCCGCAGTCGTTGCTGATGAACAGGCTCAGCACGTCATCGCTCGTGGAGGTCCGCTTGGCGTAGGCCCAACGGAAGGTGATGGTGATGTCCTCGGCATCGCTCATGTCGAAGGTGCGCGAGAGCAGCTCCACGCTGGTGCCGTCCATCGCGGTGGTGTTGAGCACCCGCGCGCTGCGGCTGCCGCTGAAGGCGGCTGTGGTGGTGATCCCGAAGGCATTGGCCCCCGCCGGCGCGGCGGTGAACCACTCCGGCCCATTCAGGGCGGCGAGGTCCTCGAAGCCCTCCACCACCGGAGGCGCATCGCCCGGATCGGCCAGCACCGTGATCAGCGCGTTCTGCGTGGTGCTGAGCGTGCTCGTGCCATCGCTCACCGTGAGGGACACGCTGTAGATGCCGGGCTGGCTGTAGCTCACCACGGGATTGGCCTCGGTGCTCGATTCCGGCGAACCGCCCGGGAAGCTCCAGCTGCGCGTGGTGACACCATGGAAGCTGAGGTCGGTGAAGGTGATGGGCGTGCCCGCGCAGACCAGGCTGCCGCTCGCGCTGAATTGGGCTTGGCAGAGGATCGGGGCCTGATTCACCCCCGTCGCCGAGAGGTTGCTGGCGGTCCAGAGCTGATTGCGCTGCGCGGTGGAGCTGTTGAGCGCGGCGAGCATGCGCGTCTTCTGCCCTTCGGTGAACATCTTGCCGCAGTAGGAGTATTCCATGTAGTTCTCCACGTTGTCCAACGAGCCGCAGCTGGTGCCGGCCAGGGTGCAGTTGGTCCAGCCGATGGTGTTCGGCGTGTCGCTCACGTTGTCATCGCCGTTGCAATTCTCCTCCAGGCCAGGGGTGTTGCTGTTGCCCCAGGTGTGCGCCAGGTTGATCCAATGCCCCACTTCGTGCGTGAGGGTGCGCGAGCGGTAGGGCGATGAGGTGCCGATGGCGCCGGTGTAGGTGTGCAGCACCACGATGCCATCCCAGGTGGGCTGATTGGCCACCGCGCTGGGCCGGTAGGTGTAACCAGCGGCGCCGTCGGCGCTGGCAGCCACCCAGATGTTCAGGTACCTGTTGCGCGGCCACTGAATCAGGTTCTTCATGGTCTGCGTGCCGTCGTTCGTGAGCGGGCTCACCGTGCGGGTGATGCCGTTGGTGCAGTTGCCCTGCGGATCGCGCTGGGCCAGCTTGAACTCAACGCCCACATCGGCCACCAGTGGCAGGAAATCGGGGCGCACGTTCGGCCAATCGATGTTGAGCTTGTTGAAGTCGTCGTTGAGCACGCGCACCGCATCGATCACCTGCGCATCGCTGATGTTCTCCGGTCCGTTGTTGTGGATGATGTGGAACACCACCGGGATGGTGTACAACACGCGCTCCGCCCCGGAGTGCTCCGCAGCCCATTGCGCGGTGAAGGCTTCCAGCGCGGCATCCTCCTCGGCAACGGATTGCAGGTAGGCTTCCGGCTCGCCGCTGAGCTGCGCGGCTTTCACCAGATCGTGCGCGCCGCACGGAAGAACAGCTTCCTGGGCCAGGAGTGACAGGGGGAGCAGGGCGCTGATTGCCAGCACCGAGGATGGAATGAATCGCATGGGTTCGAGGACGGGCTTGGGTTCCAACACAAAACTACGCGTCACGCGCATCGCGTCCCGTCACAGCATTGACAGATGGCCTGCTGGTCTTTGGCTCCTGAAGCCTCTGGCAACTGGTCGCGCGAATGAACGGCATCGATGATTGGCGAGACTCGCCCGACGAGCATCCCCGTTGGCGCCACGAAGCCTTAGTGCACCACGAAGCGCGCGCTCCTGGTTTGGCTTTCCAAGCTCATCCACAGGACATAGGTTCCTGGTGCCAGGCCATGCAGGGGCATGCGCCATTCATCCGCCTGGAAGTCGGAGGAGCGCACCTGGCCGTTGCGGATGGCCCGGCCGGTGAGGTCTGTGATGCTCCAGTTGGCGCCCATGACGCGAGCGGGCAGTTCCACCCACGCCTCGTTCATCGCCGGATTGGGGAACACCCTCAAGTCGCGGCCGGGTCCGCTGCTCTCGTCCACGCCAACCGCCAGTGAGACCAGGTTGATATCGTCGAGGTAAAGGTTGTTGCCGCCGCTGCTCTCGAAGACGAAGCGGATGCGGAAGCCCGATGTGTGCAGCGGAACGCCGATGTTGGTCATCACCGTCTCGGACCATTGTCCGGGGCCATTGGGCACGAAGCTGCCCGCCTGCTGCGGAGCGGTGACCAGCGTGGTGATGGCGCGCAGCACCTTTCGCAGCACCCAGGTCTGGCCGCAGTTGCCGCTCACGTACACGTAGAGCGCATCGTCGTCTGTGTAGTTGCGTCGGGCATAGGCGTAGCGGAACGAAAGGCTTACCGACCCGGCGCCGGTCAGGTTCAGGGTGGAGCTGATCAATTCATCGGAGCGCCCATTGGCGGCCAGCGCATTCACCAGGCGAACCGATTGGCTTCCGCTGAAGGCCGCTGCGCTGGTCACCTCGAAGCCATTATCGCCATCGGGGTTCACCGACCGCCACCAGTCGGAGAGCGATGCGCTGCCCTCGAAGCCCTCGCTCCAGGGCAGGGGTTGACCTGGATTGGCCAGCACGCGGATGAAGGCCGATTGCGATTCGCTCAGCACCGTGCTGCCATCGCTCACGCTCAGCGTCACGGGGTAGGTGCCTGGCGCGGGGTAGGTCACGCTGGGGTTCGCGGCGAATGAGGCGGAAGGCGCCGCGCCGGGCAGGTCCCAGAAGCGCTGCTCCACGCCGAAGTAGCTCATGTCGGTGAACTGGACCGACTCGCCCGCGCACACTTCGCGGCGATCGGCCTGGAATTGCGCGCGGCACAATTGCTCCGGCTCCAGCACGCCGGTGAGCGCGAGGTTGGCGGGCTGCCACAGGTTGCTGCGCTGGGCGATGGGCGAGGTGAGCGCCGCGATCATGCGCTCGCCCTGGCCCTGCGTGAACATGCGGCTGCAATAGGCGTACTCCATGTAGTTCTGCACGTTGTCAATCGCGCTGCCGCAGCTGGCGCCGTTGAGCGTGCAGGAGGTCCAACCGCGCGTGAGCGGGGTGTCGTCCACCTCATCATCCATGAAGCAGTTGTCATCCGACCCCGGCGAGTTGCTGTCGCCCCAGCAGTGCTTGAGGTTGAGCCAATGCCCCACTTCGTGCGTGAGCACCCGGCTGCGGTACGGCGCGCTGGTGCCGATGCTGCCGGTGTAGCTGTGCAGGATCACGATGCCATCGGCCTCGGGCCAGCCATCGAGCCAGATGGGATAGTAGGTGTAGCCCGCGGCGCCATCGGCGCTGGCGGCCACCCACACGTTCATGTAGCGATCGCGCGGCCATTGGATCAGCTGCGTCATCTCGAAATCGCCGTCGTAGGTGCGCGTGCTCAGCGTGCGCGTGATGCCGTTGGTGCAGTTGCCCTGCGGGTCGCGCTTGGCCAGGCGGAACTCGATGCCCGCATCGCCCACGATGTCGAGGAACTCGGGCCGCACGCTGGGCCAGTCGGGATTCTGCTTGTTGAAGTCCTCATTGAGCACGCGTACGGCATCGTAGAGCTGCGCATCGCTGATGTTCTCCGGTCCGTTGTTGTGGATGATGTGGAACACCAC
>CAZJTB010000251.1:0-4702 GCA_964548485.1 uncultured Chryseobacterium sp.
GCCACCCGTGCCAAGCGACCCCGAACCGAGAACGATGGCAAGCTTCAAGACATACCTGAGCGAGAGCTACAACGAGCTCATGAACAAGGTGAGCTGGCCCACCTGGAAGGAGCTCCAGGGCAGCGCCATCGTGGTGCTCGTCTCGGCGCTCATCCTCTCGCTCATCATCTTCATCATGGACTATGTCTTCGGCGTGCAGAACATGGGCGCGGAGGACACCGGTTTCTGGAAGGGCATCCTGGGCTTCATCTACAAACTCATCGGCGCCTGAGCCATGGCTGAGACAGCGACCAAGAAGTGGTACGTGGTGCGCGCCATCTCCGGCAAGGAGAAGAAGGTGAAGGAGCTCATCGACCTGGAGGTGAGCCGCAGCAAGCCGCTGCAGCAGCGCATCGCGCAGGTGCTCATCCCCATGGAGAAGTTCTACCAGATCCGCGATGGCAAGAAGGTGAGCAAGGAGCGCAACCTCTTCCAGGGCTACGTGCTCATGGAGGCCGACCTCACCGGCGAGATCGCCCACAGCATCAAGAACCTGCCCAACGTGATCGGCTTCCTCGGGGCCGAGAAGGGCGGCGACCCCGTTCCCCTGCGCCAGGCCGAGGTGAACCGCATCCTGGGCACCGTGGATGAGCTGGCCGATGCCGAGGCCACCTCGGTGAACCCCTACCATGTGGGCGAGAGCGTGAAGGTGATCGATGGGCCCTTCAACGGGTTCAACGGCGTGATCGAGGAGATCAACGAGGAGAAGAAGAAGCTGAAGGTGATGGTGAAGATCTTCGGTCGGCGCACGCCGCTCGAGCTGAGCTTCATGCAGGTGGAGAAGGAAGTCTGACCGAAAAAGAGAATCGCAAAGCCGGCCCGCGGCCGGATTGACAAGAGCACGAAAGCATAACCCGTCCGAGCCGACCGGGAGGAAGGCGCCAACCAGGACACAAACCAAGAACAATGGCAAAGGAGGTAGCAGCGCTGATCAAGCTGCAAGTGAAGGGCGGAGCGGCCAACCCGTCGCCCCCCATCGGCCCGGCGCTCGGCGCCAAGGGCGTGAACATCATGGAGTTCTGCAAGCAGTTCAATGCGCGCACGCAGGATAAGGCCGGCAAGGTGCTGCCCGTGGTGATCACGGTTTACGCGGATAAGTCGTTCGACTTCATCATCAAGACCCCGCCCGCCGCGGTGCAGATCATCGAGGCGGCCAAGATCCAGGGCGGCAGCGGCGTGCCCCACACCAAGAAGGTGGGCAGCATCAGCTGGGACCAGGTGAAGGCCATCGCCACCGACAAGATGCCCGACCTGAACTGCTTCACCATCGAGAGCGCCATGAGCATGGTGGCGGGCACCGCCCGCAGCATGGGCGTCACCGTAACCGGCGAGAAACCCTTCTAACCGCACCGCCATGAGCAACATCAGCAAGAAGCGCAAGGCGGCGTTGGCCAAGTTCGATACCGCCAGGATCTACAGCCTCCCCGAGGCCGCGCAGATCGTGAAGCAGGTGAGCACCACCAAGTTCGACGCCACCGTGGATATCGCGGTGCGCCTCGGGGTGGACCCCAAGAAGAGCACCGAGATGGTGCGCGGCACCGTGAGCCTGCCCCATGGCACCGGCCGCACCGTGAAGGTGCTGGTGCTGGCCGACCCCGCCAAGTGCGAGGAGGCCCTGGCCGCCGGCGCCGACATGGCCGGCCTGGACGATTACGTGGAGAAGATCAAGGGCGGCTGGACCGATGTGGATGTGATCATCTGCACCCCGGCCGTGATGGCCAAGGTGGGCGCGCTGGGCCGTGTGCTCGGCCCCCGTGGCCTGATGCCCAACCCCAAGACCGGTACCGTGACCATGGATGTGGCCAAGGCCGTGAAGGAGGTGAAGGCGGGCAAGATCGATTTCAAGGTGGACAAGGCCGGCATCATCCACGCGGTGATCGGCAAGGCCTCCTTCGACGCGCAGAAGCTCAGCGAGAACGCGCATGAGCTGCTGCAGACCCTGGTGAAGCTGAAGCCCAGCACCGCCAAGGGCGCCTACATCAAGAGCATCACCGTGAGCAGCACCATGAGCCCGGGCGTGAAGGTGGATACCCGAACCGTCCAAGTGGCCTGATCAACACCTGAAGAACCATGGCAACCCGCACACAGAAAGACGAGGTGATCGCCGAGCTCGTCGGCGAGATCAAGGCCACCAACGTGCTCTACCTCACCGACGCCAGCGCGCTCACCGCCGAGGCCACCAGCAACCTGCGCCGCGCCTGCCACACCCAGGGCATCCGCATGCGCGTGGTGAAGAACACCCTGCTGCGCAAGGCGATGGAGCGCATCGAGGACAAGGACTACAGCGCCTTGTTCCCCACGCTCGCCGGGCAGACCGCGGTGATGTTCGCCGAGAAGGGCAATGCCCCGGCGAAGCTGATCCAGGACTTCCGCAAGAAGAACCCCGCCCCCAAGGACGTGGTGCCCAAGCCCCAGCTGAAGAGCGCCTGGATCGACGAGGCCGTGTTCATCGGCGACGACCAGATCGCGGTGCTCGCGAACCTCAAGGGCAAGGAGGAGCTCATCGGCGAGATCATCGGCCTGCTGCAGAGCCCGATCAAGAACCTCATCAGCGGCCTGCAGGGCAGCGGTGGGCAGAGGATCGCCGGCCTGGTGAAGGCCCTCGAAGAGCGCGCCGCCTGAACAGATACACCAAGGGCCCATGCCTTGGGCCCTTCCGACAAACGCGTTACGCACAGTCCGCTTCCACGAACTAACCGCAACAACAACCCCGAACAATGGCAGACATCAAAGCCCTCGGCGACCAGCTCGTCAACCTCACCGTGAAAGAGGTGAACGAGCTCGCCACCTACCTGAAGGATGAATACAAGATCGAGCCGGCCGCAGCAGCCGTTGCCATGGCCGCTCCGGCCGCTGGCGGCGGTGGCGCAGCCGCTGCCGAGGAGAAGACCAGCTTCGACGTGATCCTGAAGAACGGCGGCGCCAACAAGCTCGCCGTGGTGAAGCTCGTGAAGGAGCTCACCGGCCTCGGACTGAAGGAGGCGAAGGATCTGGTGGACGGCGCTCCGAAGCCGCTGAAGGAAGGCGTGAGCAAGGCTGACGCCGAGAGCCTGAAGCAGCAACTCACGGAAGCCGGCGCCGAAGTTGAGGTCAAGTAAGACCTCCATCGCATCCGCATCACGGCGGCGCGGGAGGGCCCTGAAGGGGGCCTTCCCCGCCATGCCGTGATCGCGGCTTTAGCACGGGGCGCCCCTGAGCCCCCGCCGCCCGCAGCGAGCCGATCCGGCGCTGAAGGGCCAGCCAAGAAGGATCACTGAATCGAACACGCGTCCATCCCCCCGTTCATCCCCATGGCCCAGGCGAAGACCATCAAGAAAGGCAAGCGCATCGATTTCGGCTCCAGCAAGATCGGCATCGACTACCCCGATTTCCTGGAGATCCAGCTGAAGAGCTTCCAGGAGTTCTTCCAGATCGACACCCTCCCGGAGAACCGGAACAACGAGGGTCTCTTCAAGGTCTTCAGCGAGAACTTCCCCATCACGGACACCCGCAACCAGTTCGTGCTGGAGTTCCTCGACTACTTCATCGACCCCCCCCGCTACTCGATCGATGAGTGCATCGAGCGCGGCCTCACCTACAGCGTGCCCCTCAAGGCCAAGCTGAAGCTCTACTGCACCGACCCCGAGCACGAGGACTTCGAGACCATCGTGCAGGACGTGTACCTGGGCCAGATCCCCTACATGACCCCGCGCGGCAGCTTCGTGGTGAACGGCGCCGAGCGCGTCGTCGTCTCGCAGCTGCACCGCAGCCCCGGCGTGTTCTTCGGCCAGAGCCGCCACGCCAACGGCACCAAGCTCTACAGCGCCCGCGTGATCCCCTTCAAGGGCAGCTGGATCGAGTTCGCCACCGACATCAACGGCGTCATGTACGCCTACATCGACCGGAAGAAGAAGCTCCCCGTCACCACCCTGCTCCGCGCCATCGGCTACGAGAGCGACAAGGACATCCTGGAGATCTTCGGCCTGGCCGACGAGATCAAGGTGACCAAGGCCGCCATCAAGGAGAGCGTGGGCCGCAAGCTGGCCGCCCGCGTGCTGAAGACCTGGGTGGAGGACTTCGTGGATGAGGACACCGGCGAGGTGGTGAGCATCGAGCGCAACGAGGTGCTCATCGACCGCGAGACCGTGATCGAGGAATTCCACGTGGACCAGATCGTGGAGAGCGGCGCCAAGACCATCATCCTGCACAAGGCCGGCATCAACGCCGCCGATTACGCGCTCATCTACAACACGCTGCAGAAGGACACCTCGAACTCCGAGAAGGAGGCCGTGGAGGTGATCTACCGCCAGCTGCGCAACGCCGAGCCGCCCGACCTGGAGACGGCCCGCGGCGTCATCGACAAGCTCTTCTTCAGCGAGCAGCGCTACGACCTCGGCGAGGTGGGCCGCTACCGCATCAACAAGAAGCTGGGCCTGCAGAGCGAGCTCAGCGTGCGCGTGCTCACCAAGGAGGACATCATCTTCATCATCAAGTACCTGATCGAGCTGGTGAACTCCAAGGCCGATGTGGACGACATCGACCACCTGAGCAACCGCCGCGTGCGCACCGTGGGCGAGCAGCTCCACAGCCAGTTCGGCGTGGGCCTGGCCCGCATGGCCCGCACCATCCGCGAGCGCATGAACGTGCGCGACAACGAGGTGTTCACGCCCACCGACCTGATCAA
>CAZJTB010000252.1:0-4679 GCA_964548485.1 uncultured Chryseobacterium sp.
AAGGCCCGCGCCCTGCGCCGCTTCGTGGAGCCCATCATCACCCGCAGTAAGGACGACAGCACCACCAGCCGCCGCATGGTCTTCGCCGACCTGCAGAGCAAGGAGGCCACCGCGGCGCTCTTCCGCGATGTGGCGCCCAAGGTGGCGCAGCGCCCCGGCGGCTACACGCGCATCATCAAGCTCGGCAACCGCTTCGGCGATGCCGCCGAGATGGCCATGATCGAATTGGTGGACTTCAACACGGTGTACAGCACCGAGAAGGCCGGCACAGAGGCCAAGAAGACCCGCCGCAGCCGTCGCAGCAGCGGAAAGAAGGCTGAAGGCAGCGCCGAGGCAAAGCCTGAAGCCGGCACGGAGGAAGCCAAGGGCGAGTAACCGCCTGCGTGAATACCATGAAGAGGCGCTCGATCGGGCGCCTCTTCGCTTTTCAACAACCTGTGGAAGATCCCCGCTTCCGCTGAGGGCGCCTCCGGGTATCTTCGCCGCCGCTCGCAGTCATGCTCGTCAGCCAACGCCCCGAAGCCGTCCTGCTCCTCGCCGATGGGACCGTTTTCCGGGGGCGCGCCATCGGTGCCCAAGGCACCACCGTCGGTGAGATCTGCTTCAACACCGGCATGACCGGCTACCAGGAGGTCTTCACCGACCCCAGTTACACCGGCCAGATCATGACCATGGCCTCGCCGCACATCGGCAACTACGGCGTGAAGCAAGGCGAGGAGGAGAGCGGCAAGGTCACCATCGCCGGCCTGGTGGTGAAGAAGTTCAGCCAGGTCTGGAGCCGTCCCGGAGGCACGGGCTCGCTTGACGATTACCTGAAGGCGCATGGCATCGTGGGCATCAGCGATATCGACACCCGGAAGCTCGTTCGTCACATCCGCGACCGGGGCCACCAGAACGCCATCATCAGCACCAGCGAGATGGACGTGGAGAAGCTCCGCGCCCAACTGGCGCAGGCGCCCAGCATGGAGGGCCTGGAGCTGAGCAGCAGGGTGAGCACCCGTGCGCCTTACGACATAGGCCCGGCCAACGCCGATTTCCGCGTGGCCCTCATCGATTTCGGCGTGAAGCGCAACATCGAGCGCTGCCTCGTGGAGCGTGGCTGCCGGGTGCGGGTGTTCCCGATGAGCGCTGCGCTGGATGAGATCCTCGCCTGGAAGCCCGATGGCATCATGCTCAGCAACGGCCCCGGCGACCCGGCCGCCATGCCTGCGAGCGTGGGGCTCGTGAGATCGATCGCCGGTTGCGGTCTTCCGGTCTTCGGCATCTGCCTCGGCCATCAGCTCCTGGCCGAGAGCCAGGGCATGCGCACCGAGAAGATGCACCACGGCCATCGGGGCATCAACCACCCGATCAAGGATCTCACCACCGGCCGCTCCGAGATCACCTCGCAGAACCACGGCTTCGTGGTGATGCGGGCCGATGCGGAGAAGGACGCCTCCATCGAGGTCACGCATGTGCATCTGAACGATGGCAGCATCGCAGGCATCCGCCTGAAGGGCCGTCCGGTCTTCAGCGTGCAGTACCATCCGGAAGCAGGGCCTGGACCTTACGACAGCCGTTACCTCTTCGATCGTTTCGTTGAGTTGATGAAAGCCCAAGTGCGCACCATTCATGCGGTGCCGCAAAGCGCTTAGGCAAGTCAACCCCCAACCAATCAACCTTCAACCCTCAACCGTCTGATGGGCCTGATCGCCAAAATCCACGCACGCGAGATCCTCGACAGCCGGGGCAACCCCACCATCGAAGTGGATGTGTGGACCGACAACGGGCACCTGGGCCGCGCAGCCGTTCCGAGCGGCGCCAGCACCGGCGCGCATGAGGCCGTGGAGCTGCGCGATGGTGATAAGAAGCGCTACCTGGGCAAGGGCGTGCGCAAGGCCGTGGAGCACGTGAACCAGACGCTCAACAACGAGCTGCATGGCGCGCTCATCACCGACCAGTCCACCATCGACAAGGCCCTGATCGCGCTCGATGGCACGCCCAACAAGGCCAATCTGGGCGCCAACGCGATACTCGGCGTGAGCCTGGCTGTGGCCAAAGCGGCCGCGAGCGAATCCAACCTCCCGCTGTACCGCTACGTGGGCGGCGTGAATGGCTGCACGCTGCCGGTGCCGCTCATGAACATCCTCAACGGCGGCGCGCATGCCGACAACAAGGTGGATGTGCAGGAGTTCATGATCATGCCCGTGGGGGCGAAGCGATTCAGCGATGGCCTGCGCATGGGCGCCGAGGTCTTCCACGCGCTGAAGGCCGTGCTGAAGAAGAAGGGCCTGAGCACCAATGTGGGCGATGAAGGCGGCTTCGCGCCCGACCTGCCCAGCAACGAGGATGCGCTGAAGCTGGTGATGCAGGCCATCGAGGCCGCAGGCTACATCCCCGGCGACGACATCGTGCTCGCGCTCGATTGCGCCAGCACCGAGTTCTACGACGCGAAGAAGAAGCGTTACACGCTGGAGAGCACCGGCGACGTGCTCACCAGCGATGAGATGGTGGCCCTATGGGCCGATTGGGCCAAGCGCTACCCCATCGTGAGCATCGAGGATGGCATGGCTGAGGACGATTGGGCCGGCTGGAAGAAGCTCACCGAAACCGTCGGCGGCAAGGTGCAGCTCGTGGGCGACGATCTCTTCGTGACCAACACGATGCGGCTCGCCGAAGGCATCGAGAAGGGCATCGCCAACAGCATCCTGGTGAAGGTGAACCAGATCGGCACGCTCACCGAGACCATCCAGGCCGTGGAGATGGCCCACCGCGCGCGTTACACGAGCGTGATGAGCCACCGCAGCGGCGAGACCGAGGACAGCACCATCGCCGATCTGGCCGTGGCGCTCAACTGCGGCATGATCAAGACCGGTAGCGCCAGCCGCAGCGATCGGATCGCCAAGTACAACCAGCTCCTTCGCATCGAGGAGCAGTTGGGCGCTTCTGCCGTGTACCCCGGCCGGAGCCTGCGCTACGTGGGGTAGTGCTCCCGCACTGATCGATCAGCTTGGCGAGCTGGCTATTGGCTCAGCCGGATGAACTGCTCCAGCAGCACCTGCTCCAGTGCCTGCCCTCGCCGCTCCAGGCCTTGGTTCACCGATTCAAGGACTGAGGAATCGCGCAGCTGCAAACGCCGCCGGCCGATGTTGTCGTACACGAGCATCTGCTGCTCGTCCGCGATGCCGAATCCATCATCGAAGGTCCAGAAGGCGAAGTGCGCGTCGCGCGGATTGAAGAGGTCGCGGCTCCAGGTGAACCGGCCGGCACTGAGGCCCAATTGCCCCAGAAGGGTGGCGGCCACATCCACATGGCTGCCATGCTCGTGATTGCGCTTGCCTTGGTGCTCCGGGCGCAACGCGCCGCCCGTGATCAGGAAGGGGATGCGGTGCCGCTCGGCCTCGTGGCTCTGCCGGTGCTTCGGCAGGAAGTGGCCATGGTCGGCCATGATGAGCACCAGCGTGCGATTCCACCACGGCTGCGTTGCGCATGAATCGATGAAGCCGGCGAGCACGCGGTCCGTGTAATGCACGCTGTTGCGATAGCGCTGCGCGTAGTCATTGCCGGGGAAGCCTTCCGCCACGGGCGCATCGAAGGGCTCGTGGCTGGTGCTGGTCATCACCACGTGGAAGAAGGGCTCGCGTGCTTTGCGCGTGCTGCGGATGTGGAAGTTGAACAGCTCCTCGTCATACGCGCCCCACTCCGTGCGGCGCTGGATGGGGAAGCTGCGCTCGTCGTGGATGGCATCGAAGCCCATCGATTCGAGGTAGGAGCGGGTGTTCGCGAAGGCCGCGTCGCCAGCGTACCAATAGGTGCTGGTGTATCCGGCGGAGTCGAGCACGCTCACCAGGCTCGGAAGCCGATCGAACTTGCCGTACTGGCGGATGACGGTGGTCCTGGGCTGCGAGGGAAACGCGCTGATGACCGCGCAAAGGCCTTGTTCGGTGCGGAAGCCGGTGGAGTAGAAGTTGGTGAAGAGCAGCCCCGCGTTGCACAGGCGGGTGAATCCGGGCGTTACGCCTGCTTCACCGCCGAGCGGTTCGATGACATCGGCCGTCCAGCTCTCCAGCAGCACCAGCAGCAGGTTGGGCCGCTCAGTATCGGCGATGCGAATGGAGGGTGCATCGCTATGCGCGCGCAGCCCCTCGAACGCGCGCTCGGCATCAGCCTGTGGCAGGTAGCCGTATGGATTCACCGCGATCTCCGGCGGCTCGGCCAGGAGCACGATCACATTCCAGACCCCATTCATGGCGCTGAGGTTGAGCACGGGATGCGCGCTGTGGTAGCTCCAGCTCCGGTTGATGGGGTCGTCCTGCACGCCGCCACGCATGCCCACGAGCAGCAAGGCCGGCACCAGCGGTGCTGCAGCGACGCGCGACCACAGCGGTGAGGGCTGCACGGGCGGGTCGTGCCTGAAGCGCGAGAAGAGGAACCAGGCGAAAGCCGCCTGCGCCAGGGCGATCACCACCAGCTGCCCCGGCTGCGCGCCCGATGCCGCGGCCATGGCCTGCTTCGGATAGGCCAGGTAGGAGAGGGCCTTGTGGTTCACCTTGGTGCCCCACGATTGGAACAGGCCGATGTCGCTGGCGTGGATGAGGACCGTGGCCGCAACCGCTACCGTGAGCCAGCCGTGGATGAGGCGCACCGGCCAGCGCGAATCGGTGAGCAGGCGCACCAGGCTCAGCAGCGCCACCGGCAGC
>CAZJTB010000253.1:0-994 GCA_964548485.1 uncultured Chryseobacterium sp.
GGCGACCAGATCGAGATCATCACCAGCCGCAAGCAGCAGCCCAAGGAGGACTGGCTGGGCTACGTGAAGACCGCCAAGGCCCGCCACAAGATCAAGCAGAGCCTGCGCGAGCAGAAGAAGAAGCTGGCCGTGGTGGGCCGCGACCAGGTGCAGGCCATGCTGCGCAAGTGGGGCGCCAAGGCCGATGGCAGCAACATCGACGCGCTCATCGCCCATTTCAGGGCGCGCAGCGCCATGGACCTCTACTACCAGGTGGCCCGCGGCAAGCATGAGCTGGAGAAGATCGAGGGCGTGCACATCCGCGGCGGCCGCCTGGTGCTGCCCCGAAAGGACGCCAAGCCGGAGGAGCGCACCCTGGAGGAGGTGGTGGCCGAGATCCGCGGCGCCGTGCCCGGAGCGCTGCTCATCGGCGACGACCTGGAGAGGATCGACTACCGCCTGAGCAAGTGCTGCAACCCCATCGCCGGCGACGACGTGTTCGGCTTCATCACGGTGAACGAGGGCATCAAGATCCACCGCGTGAACTGCCCCAACGCCGTGCAGCTCATGAGCAACTTCGCCTACCGCATCGTAAAGGCCCGCTGGAAGGGCACCGACAAGGTGGAGTTCCTCGCCGGCATCAAGTTCAGCGGCATCGATGATGTGGGGCTCGTGAACAAGATCACCACCATCATCAGCCACGAGCACCACGTGAACATGCGCGCCATCAGCTTCGAGAGCCACGATGGCATCTTCGAGGGCAAGGTGATGGCCTACGTGCAGGACACCGATCACCTGAACTCGCTCATCGAGAAGCTCAAGCGCGTGCGCGGCGTGCGCAGCGTGGAGCGCGTGGATCAGTGACGGCCCCAGCTCCCGGACCGCACCTATCTTCGCCGCCCCAACGGCCCCGTAGTTCAACTGGATAGAATGACAGATTCCGGTTCTGTTGGTTGCAGGTTCGAATCCTGCCGGGGTCACTGAGCGGCCCGCCCACCGGGCGGGCCGCTCCCCA
>CAZJTB010000253.1:1042-4664 GCA_964548485.1 uncultured Chryseobacterium sp.
GCGGCTCTTCAAGACCCGCAGCCTCGCCACTGAGGCCGTGCGGCGCGAGCAGGTGCAGGTGAACGGCCGCGTGGTGAAGCCCTCCGTTGACGTGAAGCCGGGCGATACCATCGCCTTGCGCGAGCCGCCCATCTGGCGCATCTGGGAGGTGCTCCAGATCCCCGCTTCGCGCGTCGGGGCGTGGCTCGTGCCCGGCCTCATCGCGGAGCGCACCTCCTTCGACGACCTCCAGCGGCTGGAAGCCACGCGCCTCGCCCGTGCGCAGCAACGCGACCCCGGTGAAGGGAGGCCCACCAAGCGCGACCGCCGGCAGATGGATCGGTTCACGGAAGGCTAGAAGCCATCACGCCTCCAACCGTCGGCCACCGGGCTTAACGTTCTTTCAAACCGCTTAACACCCCTTGCGGGATCGGCCGGATAGCTTGGCCGTTCCAAACGCCAACGCCATGCTCACAACCATCCTACTCTTCCCGCTGGCCTCGGTCATGGGCCTTCAGCAGGAGCCGCAGACGCCGCCGACCGATCGCAAGGTGCGCATCGAGGTGGTGACCACGGAGAACGGCGAGACCAAGCGCTCGACCAAGGAATTCAATGCCGCCGATGACGCGCAATTGCAGGAGGCCCTGCGCGAACTGGGCGTGCTGGGACAGTTCAAGCTCGGCTCCGGCGAGCGCGACCTCACCATCGACATCCGTGGGTTCGGCGGACCGGACGATGAAGCGCTGATGCTGCGCATGGCACCGGTGCCACCCGTGCCACCCGTGCCTCCAGCGGGATTTCCCGCCGAGCCCAGCGCGTACCTGGGCGTGAGCACCCGCAACCTCACCAAGGAGGACCGCAAGGAGCGCAAGCTCTTCGTGGGCCAGGGCGCCATCGTGCTCGAGGTGGCTGCCGGAAGCCCGGCGGAGAAGCTCGGCCTGCGGGTGGACGATGTGATCACCGAATGCGACGGGAAGGCTGTTGACGGGCCGCAGCGCCTGGCGGAACTGGTGGGCCGCCATAAGCCCGGCGACGAGGTGAAGCTGGTGTGGCTGCGCAACGGCAAGACGATGGATGCCAACGTGAAGCTCTCGCAGCGTGAGAGCCGCTCTTACGCCTTCCGCCTGGATGGCACGGAGCCCGATATCATGCGCGACCTGGAGCTGCACGATATGCCCGGCGCATGGATGAGCGAGCGGCGCGCGTTCCTGGGGATCACCCCGGCGCCGAAGGATGACCAAGGGCCCGGCGTCCCGATCGAGAGCGTGGAGGAAGGAAGCGCGGCCAACCGGATGGGCCTGCAGCCCGGCGACCGCATCACCGCCATCAATGGCGTTGTGCTGGCCGAATTCGATTCGCTCGCAGCGTTCATCCGTGGCATGAAACCGGGCGACCCGGTGAAGGTGGAGGCACTGCGCGCTGGAACGGCCCTGCAGCTTGAAGGCGCGCTGGGCGAGCGCAAGGCGCATTGGTTCCGGAGCCACGGAGAACCGGGCCAGAGCTTCCGCATGGAAGGCTGGGACCCCGCCAGCCGCGAGGAGTTCCGCCGCGAGATGGATGATCTGCGCCGCGAGATGGATCAGTTCAGGCAGGAGCTGGGCCGCGATATCCGGCGCGAAGTGCGTGTGCATGTGCAGGCGCGCGAGCTGAGCGATGACGAGAAGGCGCTCCTCCGGAACAAGGGCGTGGCCGTTGACAAGCAACTGGTGCTGGAAGGCCTGCAGGTGTTCCCGAACCCGAGCAATGGCTTCTACCGGCTCCGGTTCGATGTGGCCGAGCGCGCCGACCTGGCCGTGGAGGTGCACAATGCAAAGGGTGAGCGCGTGTATCAGGAGCGCCTCACCGGATTCAAGGGGCGGTACGAGCGCACCCTCGACCTCACCGACCTGGCGGCGGGCAGCTACTACCTGGTGATCACGCAAGGCGGCCGAACCGCGACGGGCAAGCTGGTGAAAGAGTGAGTCCGGCAAGGTCGCGCTGGTGGGAAGGGGCCTTCGGGCCCTTTCCTACTTTCACCGCATGAAGGCCATCATCAAACTCGTGCTCGGCACCATCAGCGTGCTGATCGCCGACCTGCTCCTGCGCGGCGTATCGCTCGGCGACATGGAGACACTCCACGGCGTGCTCACCGCCGTGCTCACCGCAGCGGTGCTGGCCCTGCTCAACTCCTTCCTGAAGCCGATCCTCGTTCTCCTCACCCTGCCCATCACGCTGCTGAGCCTCGGGCTCTTCCTGCTGGTGATCAATGCGGCGCTGGTGATGCTGGCCGACAGCCTGATACCGGGCTTCACCCTCGAGGCCCCGCGCTTCTGGTGGGCGCTGGGGTTCAGCCTGGTGGTTTCGATCGTGCAGGGCCTGCTGCAGGGCTTCGACCGCAAGCAGGAAAAGGGCGGAGCCTGAAGCGGGCGCGCTCAGTTGTCGCCGTCGAGCATGCGGCCCAAGCCGCCCAGGATGCTGCCCTCCTCCTTGCCGCGTCCGCCAGCCTTGGGTGCAGCGGCGATGATGTTATCGGCGAGCCTGCTGAAGGGCAGCGATTGGATCCACACGTGGCCGGGGCCGCGCAGCTGCGCGAAGAAGAGGCCCTCGCCGCCGAAGAGCGTGTTCTTGATGCCGCCCACGAACTGGATGTCGTAATCCACCGTCTGCGTCATGGCCACCAGGCAGCCGGTATCCACGCGCAGCGTTTCGCCGGGGGCGAGGTCGCGCTGCACGGTGGTGCCGCCCGCATGGATGTATACCTGCCCATCGCCCTCGAGCTTCTGCATGATGAAGCCCTCGCCGCCGAAAAGGCCCGCGCCCAGGCGCTTCTGGAAGGCGATGCCGATGCTCACGCCCTTGGCCGCGCAGAGGAAGCTGTCCTTCTGGCAGATCAGCTTGCCCTGATAGTCGCGCAGGTCGAGCGGCATGATCTTGCCCGGGTAGGCCGCCGCGAACCAGGCCGTGCGCCGCACGGGGCTCTGGTTGGTGTAGGTGGTCATGAAGAGGCTCTCGCCAGTGAGCACGCGCTTGCCTGCGCTCAGCATCTTGTCCAGGAAGCCCCGCTCCTGCCCGCGCCCATCGCCGAAGATGGTCTGCATGGCGATGCCCTCATCCATCATCATCATCGTGCCGGCCTCGGCGACAACGGTCTCTCCGGGGTCGAGCGTGATCTCGACGCATTGCATGTCGTCACCGACGATGCGGTGATCAAGCTCATGGGCTTGGCGGTTCATGGTCCTGTTGAATGATGGGGCAAAGCTACCGGGCCGCTGGACCGCGGCTGCACCGACCATCCTCTACCTTAGCCGCTCACGCACCACCATGGCCTTCACCGCCACCAAGAAGCTCACCAAGCCCGGCCTCGCCCCCGACCAGGACACCCTGCTCCGCGCCTGGGACCTGATGTGCACGGCCAAGGCCATGACCGAGCTCTATGAGGAGCACTTCAAGCTCACGAGCAAGTACGTGCATGCCACCAGCCGTGGTCATGAAGCCATCCAGCTCGCGCTGGGCATGCAGCTGAAGGCGCAGGACTTCGTGGCACCTTACTACCGCGACGACAGCATCCTGCTGGGCATCGGCATGGAGCCGTACGAGCTGATGCTGCAATTACTGGCCAAGCGCGACGACCCCTTCAGCGGAGGCCGCACCTACTACGGCCATC
>CAZJTB010000254.1:0-4659 GCA_964548485.1 uncultured Chryseobacterium sp.
TGCTGATCGACTGCCAGGGCAACTGGGGCAACACCCTCACCGGCGACAGCGCCGCAGCGCCCCGCTACATCGAGGCGCGCCTCAGCAAGTTCGCCAAAGAGGTGGTCTTCAACCCCAAGACCACCGAATGGCAGCTGAGCTACGACGGCCGCAACCGCGAGCCCGTGTTCCTGCCCGTGAAGTTCCCGCTGCTGCTGGCGCAGGGCGCCGAGGGCATCGCCGTGGGCCTCAGCTGCAAGTTGCTGCCCCACAACTTCAACGAGCTGTGCGATGCCAGCGTGGCCGTGCTGCGCAAGCGCTCCTTCGAGCTGCTGCCCGATTTCCCCACCGGCGGCCTGGCCGATGTGAGCAGCTACAACGAGGGCGAGCGCGGCGGCCGCGTGCGCTGCAGGGCCCGCATCAAGAAGGTGGACAACAAGACCCTCGAGATCACCGAGATCCCCTTCGGCACCACCACCACCTCGCTCATCGAGAGCATCGTGAAGGCCAACGAGAAGGGCAAGATCAAGGTGCGCCACATCGACGACAACACCGCCGAGAACGTCAGCATCGTCATCCACCTGGCGGCGGGCGTGAGCCCCGACACCACCATCGACGCGCTCTACGCCTTCACCGATTGCGAGGTGAGCCTGGCGCCCAACGCCGTGGTGATCGAGCCCGGGTCGAGCCCGGTCCAGGGCGACAAGCCGCGCTTCGTGAGCGTGAAGGAGCTGCTGCGCATCAGCACCGATAACACCCTGCGGCTGCTGGAGCTGGAGCTGAAGATCAAGCGCAGCGAGCTCGAGGAGCAATGGCACTTCGCCTCGCTCGAGCGCATCTTCATCGAGAAGCGCATCTACCGCAGGATCGAGGAGGCCGAGACCTGGGAAGAGGTGCTCAGCTTCATCGAGAAAGGGCTGAAGCCGCACATCCACGACCTGAAGCGGCCCGTGACGCAGGAGGACATCGTGCGCCTCACCGAGATCAAGATCAAGCGCATCTCGAAGTTCGACAGCTTCAAGGCCGATGAGCACATCCGCCAGCTGGCCGAGCAGATCAAGGAGGTGCAGCACAAGCTCGACCACATCGTTGACCATGCGGTGGATTGGTTCAAGGAGCTGAAGAAGAAGTACGGCGCGGGGCGCGAGCGCAAGACCGAGCTGCGGCCCTTCGATACCATCGTGGCCGCCAAGGTGGCCGTGGCCAACAAGAAGCTCTACGTGGACCGCAAGGAGGGCTTCATGGGCTGGAGCCTGAAGGACGCCGACTTCGTGACCGAATGCTCCGAGATGGACGACATCATCGTGTTCCGAATCAACGGCAGCATGATGGTGACCCGGATGGCCGACAAGAAGTTCGTGGGCAAGGGCATCGAGCACATCGCCGTGTTCAAGAAGAACGACGAGCGCACCATCTACCACATGATCTACCAGGATGGCGTGAAGGGGCCGTACTACATGAAGCGCTTCGTGGTCACCGGCGTCACGCGCGACAAGGAGTACGACCTCACCGGCGGCGCGCCCGGCAGCACCGTGGAGTACTTCACCGCCAACCCCGATGGCGCCAGCGAGGTGGTGACCGTGGTGCTGAAACCCCGCCCCAACCTGCGCAAGACCCGGTTCGACGTGGACTTCGCCGACCTGGCCGTGAAGGGGCGCGGCAGCAAGGGCAACCTGCTCACGCGCTACAGCGTGCAGAAGGTGACCCAGAAGGAGCGCGGCGCCAGCACCCTCGGCGCCATCCCCATCTGGTACGACGAGACCGTGCGCCGCCTGAACGACACCGGCCACGGCCGCTACCTGGGCCGCTTCAAGGGCGAGGACCGCATCCTCTGCATCACCAGGAGCGGCACCTACCAGCTCTTCCCCTTCGTGCTCACCACCCACTTCCCCGATGATGCCCTCACCGTGGTGAAGTGGAACCCGAAGGATGTGGTCACCGCCGTCTATTGGGAAGGCGAGAAGGAGCAGTACATGGTGAAGCGCTTCCTCGTGGAGCCCTCGCGCGATGCCGTCTCCTTCATCACCGAGCACCCCAACAGCAAGCTGGCGCTGCACAGCCTGCTGCCCGAGGCCGAGCTGCACATCGCCTACGACAAGCGCAGCACCAGCCGCGCCGACGAGGACATCGACCTGGCCGGCTTCATCGGCGTGAAGGGCGTGAAGGCCCTCGGCAACCGCCTCACCCCGCACAAGGTGAAGGAGCTCACGCTCACCACGCCGGTCTTCGTGCCACTCACGCCCGAGATGGAGGAGGTGCAGGGGCTGCTCATCACCGACGAGGAGATTGGCAACCTGGAGGCGCCGGAGGAGGAGGGCCTGGAGGAGAGCCCCGTGAAGCAGATGAAGCGCGCCAAGAGCACCACCGCCGATGTGATCAGCCCCGACGATCCGCTCATCGCCGGCTACAAGCCCGGCAAGCAGATCGAGCTGGGGCTGGATGAGTGATGGGCCCAGGGCAGCGCCATGGCCATCAAGCTCGTTCGCCTGCTATTGCTGCTCGCGCTCTTCTTCACCGCCTATGCCGCGGTGCGCTGGGGCCATCGGCTGCGGCCGGCCTATCGGCCAACGACCGGGCAAGTGGCCGAGCTGCGTGCCTTGGGCATGGAGGCCATCGCCAGCGGCGATGTGCCGGTGGCGGCGCTCGTCGTGCACGGCGATCGCATCATCGGAAGGGGCCGTAACACCGTGCTGCGCGATGCCGATGCTGGTGGACATGCCGAGGTGAATGCCGTGAGCGACTCATTGCGCCAGATGGGCCGCGATGCCTTCCGCGCGCTGAGCCGCGACAGCCTCGTGCTCATCACCACGTTCGAGCCCTGCGCCATGTGCCGCGGCATGCTGCTCGAATACGATGTGCGGCACCTGGCCCACATCGAGCCCAAGTCCATTGGCCATTGGCTGCGCCAGGATGCGCGCTGGCTGCGCTACGAGCTCACCAAGCAGCGCTCGGGGCCTGAAGGAGTGCAGGATAGCCTGTTCAGGATGCACCCGGGTTATCCGGGCAGGTAGCGGAAGCAGCCTGCCCTACAACCCCAGCCTCCCGCTGAGGTACTTGTGCACCTTGCCCACGCGCTCCACCTGCCCTTTGGCGGCGAAGCGCTCGTAGAAGCCGTCGTCGCGGAACTCGCGCTTGATCTCGCTCCAGGCGCTGGTGAGGCGCTGCGTCCAGCGGGCCAGGCGCGTGTCCTCATCGCCGCGGTCGCGCGCGTTCAGGTCGGCGCACACCCGGATGAGCGCCTTGATGGTCACGGGCTTGGTCACGTGGAAGCGCGGGTCATTCCAGGTTTCGCCGAAAGCGGCCTTGGCGGCCTTGAAGAAATCCTGGAGGATGCGGTAGCGGCGCATCACGCCGGCCTCATTCACCTTCTCGCCCTTCTCGAAGCCGCGCGCCACCCAGCGGTGCACCTCGTTGAAGAGCTCGGCCTGCATGATCCATTTCTCCTGCTTGCTCCGGTTGCCCAGGCGGTTGATGCGGTACTGCAGCGGGCTGCTGTCCTCGCTGTACAGCTTCTCGATCACCTTGGCGGCCATGCGCTTGTCGGGCTTCTCCCAGCTCACGCGCTCGTACAGGTCGATCAGGTGGCTCTTGTTGATGCGCGTGGGCGTGCTGTTGATGATCACGAACATCTCGGCGGCGAAGTCCTCGCTCTCGCCATCGAAGATGATGCAGGGCACGTGGATGCTCTTGGCCTCCTGCGGGTGCGAGCGCATGTAGAACTCCAGGGCCGCCAGGCGGTGCTGGCCATCGATGATCAGGTACTTCTCCTTGGGTTCTTTCAGGTCGCCCACGTTCTTCATGTTGCCCAGGGGCGAGAAATCGAGGATGTCGCTGCTGAAGAGCAGCACGGTGCCGGGGATGGGCGGCTGCGCCACGGCGGTCTCGTAGAAATTGCGGATCGCCTTGATCTTGCCATGCGACATGGTGCGCTGGAAGGCGGCATCGCTGCGCTCGATCTTCTGGATGAAGCTGGCCACCTCATCGCCCTTCTGCGCCTCTTCCGGGGCGATGCTCTTCTCGCCCTCGGCGTAGAAGCGGCTGATGAAGCGCACGCGCCGCAGGATGTCCTCGGCGGGATAGGAGACGAAGTAGAAGCTGGCGTCTTTCTGGCGGATCTGGGTGGCGATCATGGTAGGGTTCGGTTGACGCCTCCGAAAGTAGGCGCCTCAATGATCCCACCAAACGAAAGTGTCACAAGCGGGCCAGCCGGAGCACCCCGGATTGGCCCGAAAGGCCCGTCCAGCGCAGGAAGTAGGCGCCCGGCGGGGCATCGGCCATGGGCAGGGCCACGCGGGCCCCGGCGGCCAGGTTGCCGCTCTTGAGAACCACACGGCCAGTGGCGTCAAGCAGTTCGAGGCGGGCTATGGCCAAGCCGCTCGCTTCCACGAAGAGCTGGTCGCCGAAGGGGTTGGGCCAGGCGCTCAGTTCAGCGAGCGCCTCGGCTTGCAGTCCCGTGCAGACCTCCACCAGCAGGTTAACCGTGGTGGTTCCGGGGCATTCGCCGGGGGCGGCGGCAGTGAGCGTTACGGGCCAGCTGCCCGGTCCCAGCAGGGCGGGATCGAACCAGAGGGAAGCGCCCGTGCCGCTGAGGCTCCCCGACCATTCGCCTGCAGGGCTGCCCACGAGTTCCGCAGGGCCATCCTCGATGCAGAAGACGCTCAGGTGCTCGATCACCGGCTC
>CAZJTB010000255.1:0-4652 GCA_964548485.1 uncultured Chryseobacterium sp.
ATCTTCAGGTCCACGGCCAGGCTCATGTTCTCGATGTAGAGGATGTCGTACTTCAGGCGGCGCACCATCTGGTCGATGTTCTCCGCATAGCCGAACTTCACCTGGCCCCAGCTGGTGATGCCGGGCCGCACCTTGTTCAGGTGCCGGTAATGCGGCGCCACCTCCATGATGGCGTTGATGAAGTGCTGGCGCTCCGGGCGTGGGCCTACCAGGCTCATGTCGCCTTTGAGCACATTCCAGAACTGGGGCAGCTCATCCATGCGGGTTCTCCGCAGCCAGCGCCCGAACGGGGTGATGCGCGGATCCGTGGCGCTGCTCAGCTGCGGCCCGTCGCGCTCCGCATCGCACACCATGCTGCGGAACTTCAGGATGCGGAACGGCTTGCCGTGCTTGCCGATGCGCTCCTGCTGGAAGAGCACCGGCCCGGGGCTGCTCCATTTCACCAGCGCGGCTATGAGCAAGAGCGCGGGGGCGAGCAGGACGATCGCGAGCGCGCTCACCACGATGTCCACCACGCGCTTCACCGAGAACTGCCAGGCGGGCATGATCTCGGGGTTCACCTCGATCAGCGGCGTGCCGAAGATGCTGGTCATCTTCACCGAGCCGGAGAGGATGTCGTACATGTCGGGGATCACCTTGATGCGCACACCGGTGCCCTCCAGCTCGTTCATGATGCGGCTCATGTGCTCGTGCTCGCCGCTGTCCACCGCGATGATGGCCTCCTCAACGCCGTGGCCCTCGATCACCGCCCGCAGCTCGTGCCATTTGCCCAGTCGGGGCAGAATGCCGGCCAGTTGCTGGTCGCCGCCGTTCACGTTGACGAAGCCGATGAAGCGGTTGCCGGGTGATTTGGGCATGGCCTCGATCTCCTGGTAGATGGCCAGCGCGCGCTCGTTGCCTCCCACGAGCACGGTGTTGAAGCCGATCTGCCGGCGGTGCACCCGGCGAACCGTCCAGCTGGTGATGAGGAAGCGCAGCGGGAAGGTGATTCCGAAATGGAGCAGGAACAGCGCGATGAAGGACCGGTAGTGGTACTTGGCGCTGGGCACCTGGTCATCAAGCAGCAGCACGAAGAAGATGACCAGCACGCCGATCGTGGTCACCAGCAGGGTCTGCCCCAATTCCTTGGTCCGGAACCGGCGGAATACATCGCGGTATCCTCCGATCACGGTGTAAAGCCCGAACCAGAACAAGGGGATGAGCACCAGGCCCTTGAAGTAGTTGGCATCCCATTCCAGCGGCACGGGCATGCCCAGCTTGATCGGCTCCAGATAGAGCTTGCGGTAGGCGAAGAAGAGCGTCCACGCCAAGGCCGAACCGGCAAGGTCGGCGAGGACATAGAGCGCCACGAGGCCTCGCCGCTGCATCATGATCCGAACCGCACGAGTTTGATATTATCCAGGAAGACCTGCGCGCTGGATGATCCGGAGGGCAGGCGCGCCTCGATGTAGAAATCGCGATTGCCGAGGTTGCTGTTGAAGAGCGCGCTCAGGTCAATGTACGCTTTGTTCCAAGGCATGGTGCCATCGCTGCGCTGCGTGGGCACCAGGATCACCAGCGGGGTGGCGTTCTCCACATTGTTCTGCGTGTACAAGGCGCCTACCACGAAGGCCAGATCGTTGCGGTAATCGATTTCGAGGAACACGGGCCCCGTGGCAGCTGGGAAATCCTCGTCGGAGAAGAGCCGGATGTACGGGTTCGCGGCATCGAGCGCGAAGCCCCCGCAGGGCGTGCCCTCCAGGTAGGGCAGGTCGGGCCGCTCGGCAGGCAGGAAGCGCAGCAGCGTGGTATCGCTCGCTTGCGTTGTGCTCAGGCGCACGAAGGTGTCGTCGAATCCCTCCGCCCAGAAAAGGATGTTCGGCCGGTACTGCACCACCGGCGCCACACGCACGGTCGCCTCGCGCGCCAAATCCAGGTTGGCGGTCCAGGTGGTGTAGAAGGGATAGCGGAACCGGTCGTCGTACATGCCATTCCGCTTGACGGCCGGCACGATGTCGATGCGGCGATTGCCCGTCGCGAGGATCGGGATGCGCGCCGGGAGCTCCCATGATCCCACAAGGCGCTCATCCACGCTCACCCAGGCGTCGGTGATTCGGCTGGTGGAAAGCCCCTGCCCGGTGGCGACCTCAAGCGTCATGGGCTGCACCTCGAGGTAGCACGGCACCCGGTCGCCCTTCTGGCAGGCCACGATCAACGCCGAGCAAGCGATCGCAAAGGGTAGGGGTGAGGCCATTCTCTCTGCGGCCCAACGAAGCCCAAGGCGCTTTAGTATGCGCGGGTCAGCCATGCGTTCGCCCCATGGCATCCAGCACGCGCTGCGCGGTGCGCAGTGCCTCAGTGGCCTCGGTCAGGGTGACTGCGGGGGCAGTGCCTTCGCTGATGCTGCGCGCGAAAGAGGCGAGTTCCTCGCGGATGGCATTGATGGGCTGCACCGGCGGCTTCTCGAAGCTGATCTCCCGGCTGCCCTTTCCGCCGCCCAGGTCGATATGGATGGCGAAGGGGTCGGCATCGCCCACCACCGGGCGCATCCGCACGATCTCCGCCTCCTTGGCCAGCAGGTCCACCGCGATGTAGGCATCGCGCTGGAAGAACCGGCTCTTGCGCATGTTCTTCAGGCTGATGCGGCTGGCCGTGAGGTTGGCCACGCAGCCGTTGGCGAAGCCGATGCGCGCATTGGCGATGTCGGGCGAATCGCTCACCACGGCAACGCCGCTGGCATCCACCGAGGCCACCGGGCTGTTCACCACGTTCAGTACCAGGTCGATGTCGTGGATCATCAGGTCGAGCACCACGCTCACGTCCGTGCCGCGCGGGTTCCATTGGGCCAACCGGTGCACCTCGATGAACATCGGATTGCTCAGGTGCGGCTTGGCAGCGATGAAGGCCGGATTGAAGCGCTCCACATGCCCTACCTGTGCCACCAGTCCTTTCTGTCCGGCCAGGGCTACCAGTTCCTCGGCCTCGGCCACCGTGGTGGTCACCGGTTTCTCGATGAAGATGTGCTGCCCGCGGCTCAACGCGTCCATCGCCAATCGGTGATGGCTCAGGGTCGGGGTCACGATATCCACGGCCTGCGCGACTTGCAGCAGCGCCTCCGGGTCGGCGAAGGCGGCCACCCCGAATTCCTGGGCGATGGCCTCGCGCTTCTCCGGATGCGGGTCGTGTATGCCGACCACTTCCGCGCCGCTGACGTTGAGCCATTGCTGAACGTGTATGCGGCCGAGATGGCCGGCGCCCAGGACGGCTACACGCAAGGGCTTGCTCATGGTGCTGGCTGTTTTCCGGAGGGCGGCAAAAATAGACGCCTCGGCGGCGGCGGATGCCCGGCTACTTTTGGAGCCGTGAAGAAGGAGATGGTGGATTCGTATAGGCACCAGGGCATGCGCAGGCGGCTGGTGCAGCAGCTGCGCGAGAAAGGCATCACGGACGAGGCCGTGCTGGAGGCCATCGGCAATGTGCCCCGCCACCTCTTCATCGATGATACCGCCTTCATCGAGCGCGCCTACGAGGACAGCGCCTTCCCCATCGGGTGCGGCCAAACCATCTCCCAGCCCTACACGGTCGCCTTCCAATCGGAGCTGCTGCAGGTTTCGCCCGGCTTGAAGGTGCTGGAGGTGGGCACCGGATCGGGCTACCAGTGCGCGGTGCTCTGCGCCATGCGCGCCCGTGTGTTCAGCATCGAGCGCCAGCGCCCGTTGTACCTGCAGACCAAGGAGCGGCTGACGAAGCTCGGCTTCAAGGCATCCGCCTTCTATGGCGACGGCTATGCTGGCCTTCCCCGCGAAGCGCCATTCGATCGCATCATAGTCACGTGCGGCGCGCCCAGCGTGCCACAGGCACTGATTGGCCAGCTGAAGCCAGGCGGCCGGATGGTGATCCCGGTGGGCGAAGGGGAGACCCAGGTGATGCAGCTGCTCGTGAAGGATGCGGCAGGGAAGCTGGAGTCCAAGGAGATGGGCCGTTTCCGGTTCGTGCCGATGCTCGCCAACAAGGCCACTTAGCCGCACGCATCTATGTGGCCAGGCTGATGCGTTGGCCCACCGTCTATTTCAACAAGAAGGGTCGTCCTCAACAGGAACTTGTTGACGATGCCAATGGCGCATTCTATGTTTGCGGCCCTCCGGGAATACTTTTGGCCCGGTAGAGACAGAGAAACTCAAACCAAACCCAATGAAAAAGACGATACTGTTCGTTGCCGTGCTGGGTGTGTGCTCGACCGCGAGTGCCCAGCTCTCCACCCGGGAGAACCAGGATACCCGGTACAAGTTCGGCGGTCGCCCGGTGGCCGGCGATATGGCCCTCGTGTTCGGAATCGCCCTCGGTGGTGACAATGTTGAGTTCCAAGCCGGTTCGGCTGAGACCAACACCGCTTGGAACCGCCTCGGAAAGGGCAACCTGCTGACCTTCAAGAAGTTCATCCAGGACGACATCGCCATCCGCGCCGGCCTGCGTCTCCAGCGCGATTCGCGCTCCATCAAGGGCGAGGTGGATTCCACGCAGTTCATCCAGGCCGATCTGTCGGAGTTCGAGTACAAGAACAGCACCCGCGAGTACATGCTGGTGCCCGGTATCGAGAAGCACTTCAGCAACTCGAACATCTTCGACGTCTACGTCGGTGGTGACCTGTTCCTCGGCTTTGGCCGTTCGCGCTC
>CAZJTB010000256.1:0-3061 GCA_964548485.1 uncultured Chryseobacterium sp.
GCATGAGCGCCGCACTGCGGAACCTGGCTGCCGCAACCGGACCGTGGGCCAAGCTGGCGATCCTGGGCGATATGCTGGAACTGGGCCCGGCAGGCCTGGCTGAGCACCGCGCGATCGTGGGTCTGGTGGCTGAGCTGGGCCTTGAAGCGCGCTTCGTGGGCCCGCTGTTCGCGCAGTGCGCCCCAAGCGGAGCAGCCTTCGCGTCAACAGATGAATTGCTGGCCATACTGGGCCGCGAAGGCATCAACGGCAGGCTCATCCTCATCAAGGGATCGCGCGGCATCGGCCTGGAGCGCGTGGTGCCGGCGCTCTGACCAGTCAGTTGTCCAGGATCACCACCAGCGTTCCTTCAGGCACGGCATCGAAGAGCGCGATGATGTCGGCATTGCGCATGCGGATGCAGCCCATGGAGCTGGGTGTTCCGATCGAGCGCTCGTTGGCCGTGCCGTGGATGTAGATGTACCGTTCCCGGCTGTCAACCGATCCGCCTTGATTGATCCCGGGCTCCAGCCCATCGAGCCAGAGCACGCGCGAGGTGATCCAATCCTTGTCCTGCCCGGCGATATCCGGATCGGCGATGACGCCTGTGAACTCACGGTCCTTGAGCACCCCGAAGAGCGGCACGCCCTCGCCATGCTTGCCTTGGACCCGATGGAGACCGAGCGGCGTGCGGTAGCTGTCCTGCACCGCTCCCAGGCCTTTCGCGGAAGTGGATACCGGGTATTCAGCCAGAAGCGTGTGCTCCCGAACATGCATGAGGCTTTGCCGATGCACGCTCACATACAGGATATCGCCGGCCAGGTCGTGCCCCGGATACCGCGCCTCCAGGTATTCGATGAGCATGTCCGCTACGCCTTGCTTGGCATGGCGGCGCTCCGTTGGCTGACCCATGGCCGTAGCGGTTGACGCAGCCATTAAAGCTGCCAGCGCAGCGCATCGGTGCTTCCGCATCACGCCCATCGCTTCAGTGCTCAGAACAGGCTGGTGAATCCGAAATGGACCTTGCCGCCTCGGAGCAGGATGGGATTCCCGAATTGACTTCCAAGCGCGTAGGTGAGGCTGAACAGGCCGGCCTTGGTCTCGAAGGTAGTGCCGGCGCCGAAGCCGATGGGCGAATCGCTCAAGCGATCGGCGCGTGAGGCATCCTCCCACCAGCCTTGATCGAAGAAGACGAAGAGGTTGGCGTTCTCCTCGTACACGTAACGGAACTCAGCCGTGGCCACCGCGAAGGCCGAAGCATAGAGCGAGGCCTCATCGGTTCCGCGCAAGGTGCGCAGGCCGCCGAACCTGTACAGTTCATTGCGGTACAGGTTGTCGTTGATCATCCATCCGCCCTGCATACCCAGCCTCACGGTGCCCTTGCGGCCGAACGGGATATGGCCCACCACGGCGCCCTCCAGCTCGTATTGGACTGAACGCAGCGTCGGGGGCTTCTCCTCCTGGCCGAGCACGGCCGTGGTGGACCGCTTGCGCCCGGCGCTGCCCTCCAGTCGCGCACTATGGCCGCGGCGCGGATTGAATCGGTAATCGAAGCGCTCCCGGGCGATGCTGAGGCCGTAGGAGAGGATCTTCACATCGGCCAGGCCGGGCAGGGCGCTGACCGCCCGCCCGAGCCGCTCGCTCGACTTGTTGTTCACGAACAGGCCGATCCGATCGCCGCGCAGCAGCAGGTAATCGACCCCCCCTCGCAGCGCCACCTCCAGGAAGGTGGTATCGCGCTTGAACAGCTTGATCTGGCCATCGGCACCGAACGGCGACCCGAAGGCGAACGGCAGGTTCACCCTGGCCTTGAGGTCCTGCGTGGCATCGGCGAGGCTCCTCCAATTCAGATCGATGGACTCGCCGCGCTGGAGCGCGTTGCGCAGCCTAAGGTCCAGATCCCCGGTGATCTTCACCTTGCCCGTGACCGCATCGGGCTGCACGCCGAGGATGCCATTGATGGAGCTGGCACGCTTGGAATCGAGGAACAGGAAAAGCTTGGTCTGCTCGTCGGTGAACTGCACGAAGGGCCGTTGCCGCTGAGTGATGAAGGGGAGCTCGCGCAGCCGCCGCTCGATGGAACGCACCGTGGACTCCTGATAGAGGTCGCCCGCGCGGATGCCGATGTGCGACTGCACATAGCGGATGCTGGTTCGCGCATCGCCCCGGATGAGCACGCTATCGAACCTCACCTGACGGCCCAATTCCATGCGGACCACGGCATCCAGGCCGGCACCGCTCTCGCGCAAGCTGTCCAGCCGCACCGATGCGAAAGGGTAGCCGTTGTCCTCAGCCCGCCGCAAGAGATCCTCAATCAACCGGCGCACCTCGGCGGGCGCGATGGGCCTTCCGTTGAACCCGCGCTCGCGGAACCGCGCCTCGCTCGCGAGCTCAACCGGTATGCCAGCGCCGGAGAGCCTGGCCCAACGGTACTGCCGGCCAGCGGTCAAATCGCAATCGAAGCGGTTCGCCGCGCTATCCCGTGCGCACGACTCAACCCGTGCCTCCAGGTAGCCTTGGCCATGGAGGAATGCCAGTTGGACATCGAGGGCCGTGCGAACCTGCACGGGACTACCAACCTCCAACGGCCGCATCCAGCGGGCAGGCAAGGAATCGTTGCTGCGCAGATGCACCTGCTGCTTCTGGCCCATGGCTGGCAGGGCACCGAACAGCAGTGCGGCTGCCAGCAGGCAACTTGGGCGGGAGAGCGGTCTCATGTTCGCCAGTCGATGGCTGGAAGGCCCTGCGCCACGAGCAATTCATTCACCTGGCTGAAATGCCCGCAGCCCAGGAAGCCCCGATGGGCCGAGAGCGGCGAAGGATGCGGCGCCTTCAGGATGTAGTGACGTGCGGGGTCGATGAGGCCCTCCTTCTGCTGGGCATGGCGGCCCCACAGGAGGAATACCAGCCCCGACCGCTTGGCTGAAAGGCCCGAGATGGCCGCATCGGTGAAGCGCTCCCAGCCCCTGCCCTGATGCGAACCCGCCTCGCCCTGCCGCACGGTTAGGGTGGCGTTCAGCAGGAGCACCCCTTGGGCGGCCCATGGCGTCAGGTCGCCGCGCTCGATCAGCGGCAAGCCGAG
>CAZJTB010000256.1:3103-4639 GCA_964548485.1 uncultured Chryseobacterium sp.
AGGGTGGCGGAGAACAGCCCGCAGGCACGGAGAAGCACAGGCCATGCGCCTGGCCCGGCCCATGGTAGGGGTCCTGGCCAAGAAGCACCACCCGAACCTGATTGAACGGCGTGGTATTGAAGGCCCGGAAGATGTCGCCGCCCTTCGGGAACACCGCGCCCCTGGCGCGCTCCTCCATCAGGAAGGCCTTCAATTCGCTGAAATAGGGTGCGCGGAACTGGTCTTCGAGGACCTCGCACCAGCCTTGCTCAATATCCGGGCGTTCTGGGGCGTTCATGGGCGAAGGGCCCTTCCAGCGAACACGTTTGATGGATGCACTGTTGAAACTTTGAATCGGCCCATGCGTAAGACGGGCTAATTTTGCCTGAGGAAGGACCAAAGGTCCATCAGCAGTCCGAAACAACCCACCGAACGATGAAAAAGGTGCTTCTGGTACTGGCCATGATCACGGTGAGCAGCGTGCTGCTGAGCTCCTGTGGCTCCACGCACAGCTGCCCTGCCTATGGCAAGGTGGCGCCAGCGAAGGGCGAACAGCCCTGCTGACCCAACTGCCACGCCGTTGGCCCTGGCCATGGCCAGGGCTTTCGCATGCCTACCGGTAGGTGAACGTGAATTCCTGAACCAGTCCTTCGGATAGGCTCAAGGCCACCGGGCATCCATGCGCCACCGCTTCGAGGTAAGCGCGCTCCTCCGGCCCGAGGCCGCCTCCATCCATGTCGATTCGCACCTCCACCCTGGCCACCCGGCGCGGCTCGGATGCCATGTGCTTCATCACCCGGGCTGATACCCCCTTGAACGGGATGCCCTTCGCACGGGCCTTGATATCCATGGTGGTGATGGCGCAGGCCGCCAACGATGCCGCGAGCAGGTCCGTAGGGCTGATGGCCTCGCCCATTCCCTGATTATCGACAGGCGCGTCAGTCAGGAAGCGCTGCCCGCTGCGTACGTGGAGGACCTCCGTGCGCAGCTGTCCAAGGTGATTCACATGTGCCGTATCCATGGCTTGATCAATATGCGGGCAATGTAGGACCATAGCCCACGGCCGGTCCAAGGCGCTAGCTTTGCGGTTGCCCATGGGCCGCCTGCTCGCATCCCTGCTCCTATTGCTCTGCCTGAGCGCTGCCGCCCAGGAGACGGTTTATGAGGACTCGCGCGTGCCCTTCAAGCGCGAATGGTATGGAGGCGCCATGATCCATGGCGACGGCTGGGGCTTGAACCTCTACTATGCGAAGCACCGAACCGCGATCGACCGGTTGGTCTATGGCCTCGAGATCGTAGGCATGAAGCACCCGAAGGAGGTGAAGAGCTTCAATCCGTACTACGAGGAATCGCGGGGCTACTTCTATGGCAAGAGCAATGCGATGCTCATCGTGCGACCCACCTTCGGGCGGAAGCACCAGATCACCGATAAGATCCGCAAATCAGGCGTTGAGCTCAATGGTGTGTGGGGATTCGGGCCCTCGCTTGGCCTCGCGAAACCGGTGTACCTGGAGATTGGCCGTCCGGATAACGTCCCTTATCAGGAGTTCGTCATCG
>CAZJTB010000257.1:0-4637 GCA_964548485.1 uncultured Chryseobacterium sp.
CCTCATCGTGTACCTGCCCATCCTCTCGCTGCAGGGCATCGAGGGCAAGATGTTCAAGCCCATGGCGCAGACGGTGGCCTTCGCCGTGCTCGGCGCCGCCATCCTCTCGCTCACCTACGTGCCCATGATGAGCGCGCTCTTCCTCAGCAAGCGCCTGGATGCGCCCGCCACCCTCACCGACCGGATGATGGAGCGCTTGTCGAAGGGCTATCACCGCTGGCTCGGGCGCGCCATCGCACGTCCGGCGCGGATCGTGGCGGCGGCCTTCGGCGTGTTCATCATCGCGGCCTACGGGCTCACGCACATGGGCGGCGAGTTCATCCCCGAGCTGGAGGAGGGCGACTTCGCGGTGGATACGCGCCTGCTCACGGGCAGCTCGCTCACCAACACCGTGGAGACCTGCCGCCGGGCCGCCGGCATGCTGAAGCGCGAGTTCCCGGAGGTGGAGAAGGTGGTGGCCAAGATCGGCAGCGGCGAGATCCCCACGGACCCCATGCCCATTGAGGCGGCGGACATGATGGTGATCTTGAAGCCGAAGAAGGAATGGACGAGCGCGACCTCCTTCGATGAGCTGGCCGAGAAGATGGGCGCCACGCTGAGCGCCTTGCCTGGCGTGAGCATTGGCTTCCAATTCCCCGTGCAGATGCGGTTCAACGAGCTGATGACCGGCGCGCGCCAGGATGTGGTGTGCAAGATCTATGGCGAGGACATGGACAGCCTGGCCAGCTATGCCGAGCGCTTGGGCGCGTTGGTGAGCGGCGTGGAAGGCGCCAAGGACCTTTATGTGGAGCGCGTGGGCGGCCTGCCGCAGATCGTGGTGAAGCACGACCGCGCCGCGCTGGCCCGCTTCGGCCTGGACGTGGAGGATGTGAACGGCGTGGTGCGCACCGCCTTCGCGGGGAGCGTGGCCGGGCAGGTGTACGAGGGCGAGCGCCGCTTCGACCTGGTGGTGCGCGCGCGCGGCGAGGACCGCAGCCGGTTGGAGGACGTGCAGCGCCTGCTGGTGCCCACGCCCCTGGGCCGTCCGGTACCGCTGTCGCTGCTGGCCGAGGTGGACATCATCACCGGGCCCAACCAGGTGCAGCGGGAGGACGCTCAGCGCCGCATCACCGTGGGCTTCAATGTGCGCGGCCGCGACGTGGAGAGCATCGTGCACGAGCTGCGCGCCAAGGTGGATGCTTCCCTGAAGCTGCCTGCCGGCTACTTCATCACCTACGGCGGCCAGTTCCAGAACCTGGTGGAGGCCAAGCAGCGGCTGAGCGTGGTGGTGCCGTTGGCGCTGCTGCTCATCCTGCTGCTGCTCTACTTCGCCTTCGGCAGTCTGAAGCTGAGCCTGCTCGTGTTCAGCGCGGTGCCGCTCAGCGCCATCGGCGGCGTGTTCGCGCTGTGGAGCCGGGGCATGCCCTTCAGCATCAGCGCCGGCGTGGGCTTCATCGCGCTCTTCGGCGTGGCGGTGCTCAACGGCATCGTGCTCATCAGCGAGTTCGAGCACTTGCGCAAGGAAGGCGGCACGGACCTGCGGGAGCGCATCTTCACCGGCACGGCCAACCGCCTGCGCCCGGTGCTGATGACGGCCAGTGTAGCCTCCCTCGGTTTCCTGCCCATGGCGTTGAGCCAGGGCGCCGGCGCCGAGGTGCAGCGTCCGCTCGCCACCGTGGTCATCGGCGGGCTCATCACCGCCACCTTGCTCACCCTCTTCGTGCTGCCCTCGCTCTACATGCTGGCCTTCCGCAACCGCAGGCCAGGGACCGGGATCGCGGCCGCGGTGATCGCCGGCCTGGCCTTGTTCACTGTTCCGAGCGCCTCGAACGCACAAGCTCCGCAGCGCATCACCTTGGAGCAGGCCGTGGACAGCGCGATGCGCAACAACCTGCTGCTGCGCGAGGTGCGGCTCCGCACGGAGGCTGAGGAGGCCCGCATCGGCACGGCCTGGGACCTTCCGCGCACCACCGTGGAGTACGAATACGGCAAGGTGAACACCAATGTGGATGACGACCGCTTCGGCCTCACGCAGCAGCTGGCCTTCCCCACGGTGTACGCGCGCCAACGCCAGATGCTGAAGCACAGCGCTGCAGGGGCGCGCTGGGAGCAGGCGTTGCGCGAGCGCGAGCTGCGGGCCCAGGTGCGGCAGGCCTATCAGGAAGTGCTCGTGCTCGCTGAGCAGGAGCGACGCCTGCGGGAGGCGGACAGCATCTACGTGCAGGCTGTGCAGGGCGAGGAGCAACGGTTCGCGCTGGGCTCCTCCAATGCGTTGCAGCGCGCCACCGCACGCACGCAGGGCATGCTCATCAAGGCACGCGCGCAGCAGGTGCGCGCCGAGCTGGAGCAGGCACGCGCGCGGTTGGCCCGCCTGGTGAACACCACGTCGGCCTTGGAGCCCGTGCCCATTCCGCTGAAGACCGTGTTGCCGCAGATGCCCGGTGATGAGGCCGTGGCCGGTCATCCGGTTGTGAAGGCCGCGCGCGAGCGCGAAGCCGCATCGGAGGCGCGCTGGCGCATGGAGCGGTCCATGCTGCTGCCCGGTCTTTCCTTGGGCTTCTCGTCCATGACGCTGAACCAATCGCCCTCCGTGCCCGATGGGTCCGTGATCTATGGGCGCGGCGATCGCTTCAACACGGTACGCGCGGGCATCGCGGTGCCGCTCTTCTTCGGCGCCCAATCCTCGCGCAACAAGGCGGCGCGCATCGATGCCGATCGCTCCTCGGCCGAACTGCTCGCGCTGGAGCAGGAAGTGCGCCTGCAGCTCGAACAGGCCCGTTCGCGCTACACCGCCGAGCTGGCACGCGTGGAGGCCCTGGAGCAGGGCGCCTCGCCGGAGGCCGAGCAGTTGCGCCGTTCTGCGGATGAGGCGCTGGCGAACGGCCAGATCGGCCGCTTGGAATGGAGCCTCTTCATGGGCCAGTCGGTCACCCTCTCGATGGAATACCTCGATGCGCTCCGCTCGCTCGGTCGCGCCGCCTACGAACTCAACGCTTACAACGAACGCTAAGGCCATGAGCCGCAAGACCCTTTCATCCAACGCGATCGGCATCGCAGGCATGCTGTTCGCCCTTTCCCTGGGCACCGGCTGCGGATCGGAGCCGTCCGCCCAAGCCGAACCCGCGGCGCACGACGCGAACACCGTGAAACTCACCGACGTGCAGCGCACGCAGGCCGGCATCGAGCTGGGCCGCATGGAGCGCCGCGACCTCGGGATGCTCCTGCCCGTGCAGGGCGTTATCGATGTGCCGCCGCAGAACCTGGTGAGCGTGAGCGCGCCGCTGGGCGGATACCTGCGCAGCACCGACCTGCTGCCCGGCATGGAGGTGCAGAAGGGCCAGGCCCTCGCCATCCTGGAGGATGCGCGCTTCGTGCAGCTGCAGCAGGACTACCTCGTCACCGAGGGGCGCGTGAAGCTGCTGGAGCAGGACTTCGAGCGGCAGCGCGCGCTCAATGCCAGCAAGACCACCAGCGACAAGGCCTTCCAGGAAGTGGCCACGGAGCTCAACACGCAGCGCGTCACGCTCAAGGCGCTGGCCGAGCAGCTGCGCTTGATCGGGGTGGACCCCGCAGCCCTCACCACCGAAGGCATCAGCCGCACGGTGGCCCTGCGCTCGCCCATCCACGGCTGGGTGGCCAAGGTGAACGTGAACATCGGGCGCTACGTGCAGCCCACCGATGTGCTCTTCGAGCTGGTGGACCCGAAGGACATCCACCTCGCGCTCACGGTCTTCGAGAAGGACCTGCCTTTGGTGCGCGTGGGCCAGGAGGTGCATGCGCATCCCACCGCCCGCCCTGAAGAGAACTACAAGGCGGAGGTGATCCTGGTGGGCCGCAGCCTCGATCAGGATCGCAGCACCATCGTGCACTGCCACTTCACCAAGGCCCCGAAGGACCTGGTGCCCGGCATGGCCATGGCCGCGCAGCTCGAGAGCCGCACGGACAGCGTGTGGTGCGTGCCGGAGGAAGCCGTGGTGCGCGCCGCCGAAGGGCCCGTGGTCTTCGTGGCGAACGCCGACGGCAGCTACACCCTGGTGCCCGTGAAGGCCGGCGCGAACGAGTACGGGTGGGCGGAGCTGGTGGAGCCCCAAGCGGAGCTGCGCAACGGCCAGATCGTGGTGAAAGGCGCTTACAGCCTGCTCTCCGCGTTGCGCAACGGCGGGGAAGAGGAGTGATGGGGTCTATCCTTGTGGCATGCCCCAATGGCTCACGGAAAGCGAGGATGGCATCACGCTGAGCCTGCATGCGCAACCGGGTGCCAAGCGCACCGAGGTGGCCGGCGTGCACGGCGGTGCCCTGAAGATCCGCCTGGCCGCCCCGCCGGTGGATGGCCAGGCCAACGAGGCGCTCATCGCCTTCCTGGCCTTGGCCTTCGGGGTGCCCAAGCGGCAGGTGGAATTGCTCAGCGGGCACGCGAGCCGGAGCAAGCGCGTACGGGTGCATGGAGCAACGATGCGGCCCGATGCCGGCTGGTAGCCTAAATGCCATGCCTGTTGCCAGCATGCCTGCGTGGTTCCAGCCTAGTTCACGCGCAAGCCAGCGGCGGACCAGTTGAACGCCTACTTTCACGGCCCATTCGACAACCCCATGCGCATCAGCAAGAACTCCGTGGTCTCTTTCCACTATACCCTGAACGATGGCGAGGGCAAGCTGCTGGA
>CAZJTB010000258.1:0-4615 GCA_964548485.1 uncultured Chryseobacterium sp.
ACGCCAACACCTCCCCAACCCTCCCCCGTATCGCCGCCTCGAACTTGGCCCAGCTCAACTCCGGGTCGGGTTCGCGCACACCGTGTACGCCTTGCTTGGGGTTCACCACGGCGTACCATGCGGCGTTGTACAGCCGCTTCATGAGCAGGCGGCGGAGCCAGATGGCCGCACGCTGTTGGTAGGTGGCGCCCACGAAGGCCTCGTCCACGGGGAAGTGCGGCTGCTTGAGGCTCTTGCCACCGCCGCGCGACTTGTCGTCGTCCTGCATGAAGAACACGAAGCCCAGCCAGGGTGGCCGCGTACCGATCAACCCCTGCTCCGCCGCTTCGAGCAGGTCGGTGGCGTTGCCGAGGGATTCCTCGGTGCGGTTGTTCATGTTGTTGCCGTAGCTGCCTCAGTGTGGTATCCCAGAAGTTGCTTGACCAAAGATTTGCCGCTATTTCTTCTTTATGCAAGGCGGACCATGCACGGTGTAGCGGCGGCTACGGCGAAATGGTCCAACGCAGCAGAAAGGAGAAAGAGTGGTGAAGCTGGTTGAGTAACTTCTGGGCTACCACACTACAATGCTCTTGAACTCCACGGCCGCCACCAGCACGCCCTTGTGGACCACCACCACATCCCACTTCTTCTGCGGGCGGTAGAAGCCGGGTATCTCCAGATTGCGTCCGCCGCAGTGCACGCTCTCGGACGGCATGCCGGCATCGATGAAGATGCCACGGACCAGCTCGGAGAGCGGATCCAGATGACGGCCCGAGGTGACGCCGGCGCGCAGGCCCAGGTCCTTGTTGCCTCCTTCGCGGGCCTTCTTCTCGGCCTTGCTGCGGAGCTTCCACAGCGCGAGCACTTCCTTGCGCGGATCCTTCTTCATCTCGTGAAGCGGGGCAGTTCGTTCAGTGCATACGCCAGGAGTGCCGCCCGTGTAGCACCCGCCCTGTCGCGGTCGCGAAAGGCTTGTCTGAGCGTGTTGCTCAGGTCATCGTTCAATCTGCCGGGCGCAGGTACGCGGATCATGCGCAGGTATTGCGACTGGAAGCGCATGGTGCCGTTGCGCATCTTCACCCCATAGGCCCGTACGAAGAGCTCAGCTACTTCGGAGAGCAACAGGCCGCCGAGCACTTCAAGGTCCCAGCCGGTGCTGGTGATCCAATACAGGTTGTGGTGCGGGTAGTGCTGCGTATCGAGCACCGGTGAGATGGTGCTGCTCATGTCCTGCAGCACCAGCTTGGGCCGTTCACGCAGGCCGCGATGTACCTTATCGATGGTGGCGTACCAGCGGTGCTGCTGCTTCTGGGCCACGTGGCGCTTCTTGAGCATAACGGCATGCTGGTGTAAATAGGCCTTGAGCTTGGGGTAAGCCATCAGGTCCACCAACTGGCCTTCATCATCCCAAGGGCTCACGAGGTATTCGCCCTGCCATTGGACACGACCAGTGGTGATGTCCGCCGACGTGAGCAAGGGAATGAGCCGATCGGGTTCCACGCCGTGCGCATCTTCGGTGATGAACACATCATCCGCACCGGTGGCAATGCCGATGCCCACCTTGGTGCCTGTGGCCGTGTCCTCCAAGGGCTGGAACCGCTCGGCCATGTCCTCCAGGAAGGCCAGCACCTCCGGTGAACCGCTCGGCCAGATCTCCTCGGTGCGGAACCAGTCGGGCAGCACGCAGGCGGAGAACATCGGGTCGGAGACCGCGCCAGGCGTCTCCCTCGTGAACCACTCCTTCAAGCGGTCGCCACCGTGCGCATCCAGGGAAGCCTGCGCCGAAGCGTAGAGCACCGGACCTTGATTCCCGTTCCGGATCATGGTGATGGCCGGATAGGCGGAGACGGGTGCTGCGAATGCATCCACGCCGTGCATCTCGAACATGGCATCCACCGCGTAGCGTTCGCTGATGAGCTTGCGCAGTTTGCGTCCGTAGGCGTTGTGCTGCCAGCGGTCGGCCACGATGAAGCAGAGGCGGCCACCGGGCTTCAAGGAGCGCAGGCCTTTCTCGATGAAGCCGACGAAGATGTCGGTGCCCATGGTCATGGTGCCCCAAAGCCGGATGTAGGTGTTGCGCCGTTCCTCGGGGATCTCTTGCGCCCGGATGTAGGGCGGGTTGCCGATCACGAGGTCGAAGTCGGCTCCATCGGCAGCGAGCAAGTAGTCCGCATGGCGGATCCAATGCGCGACGATCGCCTCCACGTTGGCCCAACCTTCGGCCACAAGCAGCTCGGCGATCCGCTGCCGAGCCACCTGCACGTTGCTGCCTTGGAGGTCATAGGAGCGAATGGCATCGCGGGCATCGGCCAAGCCACGGCCATGCATCCGCAGCGAGTCCGACAAGCGCTTCACGATGCGCAGAAGGAATGCTCCATCGCCACAGGAGGGCTCCAGCAGGCGGATCCGGGACAGGTCTTGCTCAATGCGGTAATCGCAGAGGTCGAGCATCAGGTCCACCACCCACTGATTGGTGAAGACCGCACCGTGGTTGTCGCCTTCCTCGATAGCGGGCAGTGCCGGAACCAGCTCCAAGAGCTCGCTCTGGTCAAGGAGGGTGAGTTGGGCGGGGGGCATCGTGTTGGGCGAGCGCCGGGAAGGCCGTCAACCAGTGGAGCTCAAAGTAATGAACGAAGCGGCGAACGCTAGGCAGATTCATACCATCAACTCACCTCACGCGGCTCATCCTCAGACATCGACGATATCACCCCTTGTATCCGCTCATCGTGCCGCAGTCCGTGTAATTAATGGTGTGCATTGAGGTGCCGTCCGCAAACATGGTGTAGCGCATTGTCATCGCGCCAGTCGTTCTGTTTGATCTCCATCGGATGGCCTGCTGCTTCCAGGACGACGCGATCGGGGTGGCGGGCCTGTTGATCCGGTGGTTGCAGCTTGTTGTGCAAGATCATCGTGCACCCCATGGGGCCCAACGCATGCTTCACCGCGCTTACCAGTTGGTCCCCATCCGCCGCTGTGGATCTGGAGCACTTGACCTATACCGCCAACACCCGCTCCTTCATCCACGCCACGATCCCTTCCACATCCATCTGTCCGGTAGCGACCTGGATCACCATGTCATATTCCTCATTGTCCGTCGCGCGCAGGTCGCGGTCGTAGGTAAGAAGCGTCAATCGTGCGAGGGTGTAGCCAGCGCTTGTTGCCGTCCACGAATGGATGGTTCTTCACCACGCTTTCCAGCAGCGCAGCAGCTTTCGAAGCGGCATCCGGGTACAGGTCCTGCCCGGCGAAGGTGGCAAAGGGTCTGGCCACCGCGGCCTCCAAGCCGCCCCGGTCCCGAACGCCATGTGAACCGCCGGTGGCTTCGATCAGCTCGGCGTGGATGGCCAATGCTTCATCCAGTGAGATCATTTCGCCAGGCGCAACAGCAGATCGCGCTTTTCATCAAGGATGCGCTTCAGTCCGATCACGCGCTTCTGCTCTTCGGGGGTCTTCGCTTGGAACACTTTCAGGTAGTCCAGCACCTCCTGCAGAATGGTATCCGGCACTTCGTCCAGCCGATTCTGGATGGCCTCTTTGAGTTCCTTGGTGCTCATGGTCCAACAAAACTAATGCAACACCCACCGCGCTACTGCAGCCCCAACTCCAAGAGATCCTCCTTCGTCACGTTGGTGAACCGGCCACCCTCATAGCGATGGAGTCCCGCTCCCGTACCCGCTAAAAGGCGCCCGCGGTCATCCTCCAGCATGCAGAACACGACGCGGATGCCTGCACCATCGTTCGCATCGTAGCGCTTGAGCGTCGCACCATCGTAGCTGCAGAGGCCGACCGCGCTCAGGCCCATCCAGAGCGTGCCATCGGTCTGTTGGTACAGCATGCCCACGTTCTCGTTCCCAAGTTCAGTGAACACCGTGTCCAGCGCGTTCCCCTTGAACGCGCACAGGCCGCTGAAGCAGGTCCCAAAGAGGATGCGGCCATCGCGCTCCTGCAGGATGGTGTTCACGAAGTCGCTGCACAGGCCATCGGTCCCGCTGAAACGCGTCAGCCGGTTCCCGCTGTAGCGATACGCTCCCCCTTTGGTGACGAACCAGATGTCGCCCGCGCGGTCCTGCACGATGGCGTTGATGAGCTTCGGATCCTCGTAATACGGATGCTTGGAGAGATCGGCCGCAGGGATGGGGATCGCAGAGAAGCGTCCGCCTTGGAAGCGTGACACACCTTCGTACGTACCGAACCAAAGTCCATCGTCGCGATCCACCAGCATGCTCCAGATATGGTCGCTGGCCAGGCCATCGGTGATGGTGTAGCGGAAGAAATTGGCGCCATCATAGCGAACGGCACCGTCGCGCGTGGCGAACCACAAGTCGCCCTGCGCATCCTGCGCGATCGCGTTCACCCAATCGCTGCCGAAGCCGTTCGCTGCGTTGAAATACGTGAGTGAGGCTCCATCGCAGCACACCACGCCATCGGTGGTGGTGCCGAACCAGAGGTTCCCATCGCGGTCCTGGAAGATGCAGCGGATGTAGGTGCTCACCTGCTCGGCGCTGTCGGTGTGCACGACCGGTCGGACCACCGCTGTGGTGGCCGGTGATGCGGTCGGCGTGTCCGGTGCCGAGCAGGCCGTGATCAGGATGCCAAGGAGGAGCGCGATCGGGTGCTGGATCGGAGGCATGATGGT
>CAZJTB010000259.1:0-4583 GCA_964548485.1 uncultured Chryseobacterium sp.
GCCGCCATGAAGGGGCCGCTGCGGAAGCCGAGCTTGCCCACGGGGAGCTCAGGTGTCACATGCTGACCGATGATGCCCGACGGTCGAGGATCGGTGAGCACGCCTTCTTTCACCAAGAGCGATGCGCCACCCGGCTCCTTCTCCTCGCCCGGCTGGAACACGAGGATCACGTTCCCACTCCACTCGGAACGTGAGCGGTGCAGCGCAATGCCCGCGCCCAGCACCATGGCCGTGTGCGCATCATGGCCGCAGGCGTGCATCACGCCCGCGTTCGCCGAGCAGTAGTCCGGCTTGCCCACCTCCTGGATGGGGAGCGCGTCCAGATCGGCGCGGAGCGCAATGCACCGGTCTCTCGCGCTCTTCGTGCCGCGCACCACGGCGATCAAGCCGGTGCCCTTCGCATCCGGGGTCAGCTTCGCCACGCCGGCTCGCACCTCGATGCCCTCGCGCTTCAGCACCTCGGCCACGAACGCCGCGGTGCCATGCTCCTGGAACGAGAGCTCCGGGTGCCGGTGCAGGTGCCTGCGCCATTCCACCATGCGGGGCTGAAGGGCGGCGATGGCTTCCTGGATGCTGGGCATCACTTGCCGAGGATGAGCTTGATGGCCACGAAGAGCAGCACCACGCCGAACAGGCGCTTCACCGTATCGGCGGGGAGCGCCAGCGCGCCTTTGCTGCCCAGATAGCCGCCGACCACGAAGGAGGCGGCGATCACCGCCACCACCTTCCAATCGATCACGCCGGCCTTCCAGTAGTTGCGCACGGCCAGCGCCACCACAGGCAGCACAAGCACGGCCAGGCTGGTGCCCTGCGCCCGGTGCTGATCATAGCCGAGCAGCCACACCAGCGCCGGCACCATGATGACCCCGCCGCCCACGCCCACGAATCCGCTGAGTATCCCGGCGACCAGGCCCACGACGATGAGCAGTCCGACGGTCTGCGTGTCCATCGGTCAGATATCGAGGTTGAGGGAGAAGTGGAACACCTGCGGCAGGATCACCCCATCGTCGATGCCCCAGGCCCAATCGGCGCGCACGAAGTAGCCGAGCAAGCGGGTGCGCAGCCCGAAGCCGTAACCTGCAACGACGGGCTCGCGCTTGCTATCGAGGGTGATGGTGAGCGGATTGCGGAAGATGGTGACGCGGTTGAAGCTGTTATCCTCCGAATAGGGATGCGTGCCGGTCCATGCCGAGCCCACATCGGCGAAGCCGGTCACCTGCAGGTGGTTGAAGAAATCGGAGCGGATGGGCCGGTTGACGAGGTAGCGCACGATGGGCACGCGCAGCTCGGTGTTGATCACGGCGAAGCTGGTGCCGTTGCGGGCGTTGTAGAAGAAGCCGCGCATGGGCACGGCCAGGGTCTGGTAGAAGTAGTTCTGCGTGAAATCGATGGGGATGCTGTTGTCGTACTTGGCGAACAGCCAGTTGTCAACGCCGCCGAGGAAATGGATGATGCGGCGGCTCCCCATGGAGCGGCTGCCGGCGAAACGCGTGACCCAGAGCAGCTCGCGGTGCACCTTGAGCGAATGGCGCAGGTCGAAGCCCACCACCTGCATGTCGCCCTTGCGCTCGGGATGCTGGTAGTACTCGCCGAACACCTTCATCTTCCAGCCGGTCCACAGGTTCAGACCGCGCGGGAGGCTGCTGTCGTAAACGTACTCGAGCTTAAGGCCCGCCATATGGTCGTTGAAGTTCGGCGCCACCAGGCTCAGGGGGTCGATGGATTGCCGCACGTAACGGTCGTTGCGGTACATGACCGAGGCACGGATGCTCTCCAGCTCGTTGAAGGGCCAGCTCACCTGGTAGCGCGCGTTGTGCGTGTGCACCTTGGTGACCCCGAAGGCATCCACGCCTTGGAAGGCCTGGCGCTGGAACGAGATGCGCCGATCGAGCCGGTACTTGAGGTTCTCGTAGCTGACGAGGTAGTCGTTGTTGTTCAGGTCGAGCGCGAGGCGGAAGCCGCCCACGATGCGGTGGTCCTCGAAGAGGTCGCTGATGCCCATGCGGGTGAGGCCGCTCAATCCGGGATTGAGGCCGCCCTCGCCGGTGAAGGGCTGGTAGAACTGGTTGGAGAAGCTGTTGTCCACCTGGGTCACCACCTGATCCACGGTGAAGTTGAGGTTGTAGTTGCGCTGCTCCGGATACGCGAAGGGCTTGCGCGCAGCGGTGTCGGCGGCCTGCTGCACCAGTACCGGGGCGGGGGGCTTCGGCGCTTTGGCAGGGGCGCCGCCCGCAGCTGATTCGTCGCTGAACACGTAGCGCTGCACGTCGATGGCATCGGGGGCCGAGCTCCGCGGGAACTGCGGCGGCACCTTCACCACGCGGGTCATGTCGTCGGTAACGGAGCCGCCCGCGGGCTGCGCGGTCCTGGGCGCATCGCTGGGCGCGCGTCCTTCGTTCTGCCCGATGCGCTCACCGGCCACCCGGCCTTGGTAGAATCGGTAGCGGCCCTTCTCGAGCATCAGCTGCGTGAAGCGCCCGCGATCGGGATGCACATCCTGCTCCAGGATGGAGCGCTTCAGGTCGGTGAGGCGCTCCTCCACGGTGAAGTAGCGGTAATGGATGGCGGTATCGATGTAGCTGATGGCGCTGTCGTACCGCGCGCGGTAGCGGTTGCGCACCCCGTCGGCATCGCTGAGGTAGGCGTAGCTGGCGCTGTCCCATTGGAAGGGCTGCGTCTCATTCACGCCCGGTGTGTTGCTCAGCCGGGTGAGCACCTGGCTGCGCGTGGCCAGGTCGTAGAGCCAGATGTCCTTGCTGCCATTGATCAGCTGCACATCCTTGAAGGCGCGCAGGGTGTCCTCCTGGCGGTCGCTGCTGAAGATGATGCGCCGCCCGCCATCGGCGAAGCGCGGGTCCAAGTCGTCCCACTGATCGTTGGTGAGCTGCTCCTGGCGGTTGCCCATCACGTAGTACAGGTACAGGTCGGAGCGGCCTTCGCGCACGCCGCTGAAGACCATGTTGCGGCCATCGGGGCTGTAATCCATGCTCAGCACTTTCTCGAGCATGAGGATGGGCCGCTCCGTGGTCTTTCGATCATCCAGCGTCCACGTGCGCAGCCAGGGCTCGCCCTTGCGCTCAATGGCATAGCTGAGCGCCTTGCTGCTCGGGTGCCAGGCCAGCACCGGGTAGCTGCGGTCGATGATGCGGTCGAGCTTCTTCTCGCCCTTCACGATGCGGCGCACCTTGCCGGTGGCGATCTCCATCACGAACACCTTGTACTGCCCCAGCTCGTTGCTCACCCAGGCGAGCCAGCGCCCATCGGGGCTCTGCTGGAACTGGCTGTAGGCGCGCGCCTTCCGGGTCTTGATGCGCAGCGGCTCGTAGGGTGTGTCCATGCGCACGCGGTCCTCATCGGCGAAGCGGCCCTTGTAGTAGGCGAGGCATTCCTGCGTGAGGGTCTTGAGCGAAACGCCGAGCACGAAGAGGAAGCCGCTCTCCGCATTGCGGCTCACGCGGGTCATGTACAGGATGTTGGGGATCACGCCGGGGCCGTACACCTCGGCCACATAGCGCCAGAGCATGTGGCCGGCATCGCGCGCGTGCTCGCCCTCGAGCCGGTTGAACCGGTCGTAGCGGCCGCTGAGCACGCCATCACGGATGCGGTTCGAGAGGCCGGCATCCCACGGCCGCGATTGGTAGCTGATGATGCCTTCGGTGTACCAGGCCGGCAGGGTAAGGAAGGTGGCGCTGCGCAGCATCTCGCGCCAGTTGCCGCCGAACATCATCTGGTCGATGATGACATGCGCGATGCCACTGCGGATCTGCTGGTCGAGCAGGGCATGGTCGCCCTCGAAATACACGAAGATCTTGGTGCCCACGATGCGCGTGAGGCCGCCGATGTTGTTCTGGCCGGTCATGCCCTCCAGGCCGATGTTGCTCTGCCGGAAATCGGTGAGCGAGTTGTACACGATGAACTGCAGGCGCTCGTCCACGGTGAAGTCGAAGGCGGCCTCCAGCTCCTTCAGGTGCCGCTGTGCCGCCTGGGCCGTGTAGCGCGCCAGGTCGCGGCCCTCCTTGTAGAAGAACACCTCCATGTTGCGGAAGCGGTACTGCTGCCAGTAGAAATCCTGGTACTGCACGCGGTTCTTGCCGAACTCCTGCTGCGAGCCCTGGTAGAACTGCGCGCGCGCTGCCGCCGGGGCAAGGGCCAGGAAGAGGATCAGGAGGTGTTGGCGCACGACGCTCGAACGGGCGGCTGAAGGTAGCACCTTTGCCCACCGCCCCCGTACCGGACCCCGGCGCGCGGGGCCCCATGCCCAGCCCGCCATGCCGATGCTGAAAGCGCAATCCTTCGCGTTCAATCCCTTCCAGGAGAACACCTGGGTGCTGCACGACGGCACCGAAGCCATTCTGATCGACCCTGGCTGCTGGAACACCGCCGAGGAGCGCGAGCTGGAGCAATGGCTGGCCGCGCAGGAACTCACGCCGGTCCGGCTCATCCTCACCCACGCCCACATCGACCACGTGCTCGGATGCGCATGGGCCGGGCGGCGCTACGGCCTTCGTCCGGAGCTGCACCGCGCCGACCTCCCGCTGCTTCAGGCCGCGCCGCGGCAAGGACAGCTCTACGGCGTTCCTTGC
>CAZJTB010000260.1:0-4565 GCA_964548485.1 uncultured Chryseobacterium sp.
CTGCTCGATGGCGCCCGATTGCCGCTGGGCCGCACGCACAAGGAGGCCGTTCGGGCAGCGTGGGTAGGGCGACCGGCCTAGTACACCAGCAGCCGCGGCTCGGTCATCTCCTCCATCGCGTACTTCACGCCTTCGCGGCCCAGGCCGCTGTCCTTGATGCCGCCGTAGGGCATGCTGTCGATGCGGAAGCCGGGCACGTTGCCGATGATGATGCCGCCCACCTCCAGCTCGTTATGCGCCTGCTTCATGTGCGCCACGGAGTCGGTGAAGATGCCCGCTTGCAGGCCGTAGGTTGAATCATTCACAGCGCCGATGGCCGCGCTGAAGTCGGCGACCTCTTCAACCACCGCCACCGGACCGAAGACCTCGGCGCAGCTCACCTTCATCGCATTGCTCGTGTTCGTAAGCAGGGTCGGGGCATACACGTTGCGCGCAGCATCGATGGCCTTCCCGCCAGCGAGCAATTGTGCGCCGCTCTTCACCGCTTCATCCACCCAGCTTCCGGTCCGCTCGAAATGCCCCTTGTCGATGATGGGACCAACGATCACACTCGCGTCGCTTGGATCACCGGCTTTCAGAGCAGCATATTCCTTCACGAGCAGATCGCGGAACTGTGCGAAGACGCTCTTCACCGCATAGATGCGCTGCGTGCTGATGCAGGTCTGTCCCGCATAGGCATTCGCGCCGGCGGCCACGGTCTTCGCGGCGGCGGCCAGGTCGATGCCTTCGTCCACGATCACCGCAGCATTGCCGCCGAGTTCCAGCGCGAGCTTCTTCTTGCCGCAGATGTTCTTCAGGTGCCAGCCCACTTTGTCGCTGCCGGTGAAGCTGAGCATGGCCACGCGCTCGTCCTTCACGAGTTTCTCCGCCACGGGCACGCCGCACATGAGCACGTGGAACGCATCCTTCGGCCAACCGATCTCTTCGATGAACTTGCCGAGAACGAGCGCGCACAAGGGCGATTGCGGCGACGGCTTCAGAACCACTGGGCAGCCCACGGCCATGGCCGGCGCCACCTTGTGCAGCACCAGGTTCAGCGGGAAGTTGAAGGGTGTTATCGCCGCGATGACACCGATGGGGAAGCGCTTGGTGAAGGCGGTCTTGCCCACACCTGCGCCGAAATCCATGGGCGTGATCTCGCCCCAGAAGCGCAGTGCTTCTGCAGCGGCCGTGCGCACCGTGGTGATGCTACGCGCGACCTCGATGCGTGCCGCGCCGATCGGCTTGCCGGCCTCCTGCACCATCAGCTGCGCGATCTCCTCCTCATGCTTCGCGATCAATGTCGCGAGTGCTTCGAGCTTCGCGCTGCGCTCACCGGCGCTCATCTTCTTCAGCACGTCACGGCTCGCGTATGCAGCGGCGATCGCTTCCTCCATTTGCGCCTCGGTGGCGTTGGGCAGCTTGGCTAGCTCGGTACCGTGGTACTTGTCTACGACGGTGTTGCATGTGCCATCGCCCTCGAAGGACCAGGAGCCGCTGATGAGGTTGGCGGGGGTGAACAGGGAAGTGAGCGTAGTGTTCATCTGGTTGTGTGAAGTGGGAACGCTTCAGCCGCGGATTGCGTCTTTCAATTTCAGCGCAAAGTTCGGTGAGGCGAAGAAGTGCTCGGCCCGATCGATCAGCCGTTTGGACAGAAAGCCTGCTGCCAATAGACCATTGAGGTCCGTGCGCGCGGTTTGCAAGGTGGTGCGCATCGCGTTTGAGACCTCTTTGATCGTGAGCGTGCGAAGCGGTTCCTGATCAAGCCACAGGAGTATCTCCGCTTGGCGGCTGTTGAAGGAGGTGTTGGTGAGCAATTGCGGGAGCTTCTTGCGCTCTTCCATCTTGCGCTCAAGATGTTCTTTCAATGCGGACATGGCTTGGTTCATCGCATCCAGGTTGAAGTCGATGAAGTACGTCAAGTCGTTCTGGTCATACTCGGTATGCAGGTAGGCATGTGCATAGCCTGTGGGTGAGCGCAGGATGATCCTGGAGATCGTAAGGAACTCTACGAGCCAGTAGCCTCGCTTCAGCAGATACCAATAGAACAGGGCGCGTGCCGTGCGGCCATTGCCATCAACGAACGGATGGATGTAGCCGATGAGGAAGTGCAGGATGATGCCGCGCACGATGGGATGCATGAACTGCTTGTCGTCATCCGCGTTCGCGAATTCGCAGAACGCCTTCAGCATCCCTTTCAGGTGCTTGTGTTCTGGAGGGCGGTAGAACTCTTCACCTGTTGTGGCGTCCTCCACCACAACGTCATCGTTGTCGCGGAACACGCCCTCCTTCTCCGCGTTCTTCAACGTGCCTCCGGTAATGAGCCGATGGAAGTGGCAGATTAGCTCGGGTGTGAGTCGCTCGCTCTTGTGCTTCACGAGCTCACGCATCGTGAGGTAATTGTTCAGGATCATCCGCTCGGAATGGTCCTTCGGTGCGCGGCCGGTTAGCAGCATGCGCTTGGCCACCTCCCGTGTTGCAACCGCGCCTTCGATCTGGCTCGATGCGATGGCTTCTTCCATTTGCGTGCTGACTAGCAAGCGCTGGTCTTGTCGCTCGGGTAGAACTGAATCAGTCGCTAGCACCCCGCCCATGTTCAGGTCGAACTGGTGGAGATGGCGAAGTGCTTGGTCTGTGATCGTGTATTGGAAGTTGAGCAACCGGTCCTTGTACAGCTCGAGGTACTGGGCTTTCAGCATGCGGGCGCCTTTGGCCAAATGCCATAGCGTTTCAGCTGGGACCGAACGGTTCTTGAACTTGTGCCTGAATTTCTCCCAGTATAGATGACGCTTCTCGGCCTCGGCCATGTCCATGATCAGCTCGCGATCGCCGAAATAGGTCATCAACGCTTTCGTCAGAGTCTTCTCGTCGGGACGAGGCGGAGGGGGTAGCGGCTTCTTCATTGGTCTGCTAATTTAGGCGCAATTAGCAGTATTTGATAGATGCCATCTGCTAAGATTTGCCTCATTAGCAGCTATTGACAGTCCCAGGAGTCAACCAAAGACCTGATCGTCAGGCACTAAGGCAGAAGGCTACTTCGCCAAGTACCTCCCCACCGGCCGCAGCAGCACCACCTGCACTTCCTGCTCCTCAAAGCGCGTGAAGCTGGCTTCCACCTGCTTGTCCGGCCAGATGATCTGCACCCGGCCCTTGGCCACGTCGTAGGCCGCGGTGTACAGCGTGCCGAAGCCGCGCAGGTATTGCTGGCTGTACAAGGGCGGTTTCAGGAACTGCTTGATGAGCGCCGCGCGGGTGAGCTTGGGCTGCGCGATGCTGTGCTCCAGGTGGTGCTTGCGCTCGATGGTGTGCGTGAAGGCGGCGTACTCGTCCCACTCCACCTGGTGCTGGTGGTTGCAGGCCACGGCCTGGTAGATCACCTGGGCAGGGCGGTCGTGGTTCATGTACACGGTGGCGTACTTGCCGCTCTTGTCCACCACGGTGACGTTGTACCCCATGTGCACGGGGATGCGCGACAGCACGGCGCAGGCCTCGTCGATGGTGCTGCAGGTCTCCAGCACGTAGCGGACCACGAGCGGAATGCCGAAGCCCGTGCCCCACACCTTCCGGCCGCCGAAGGCGAGCGATACGGCCAGGCCATCGGCATTCATGCCATCGAGCAGGCCCCACGCACTGTCCTGGATGCCGATCACCGGCTTGCAGTACTCGGTGTAGCGCAGGCGGCCGTCGAAGTAGCGCGGGTCGAAGTCGTAGTTGCGGATCAGGGTGGGCGCGCCCTTGGTCCAGGCCACTTGCGAGCAGCCGGCCATGTAGGGCGGCGGGTTCCACATGCTCAGGAAGCGCGAGGCCACATCGTCGTTGTTGGCCAGGCGGCACAGGCTGTTGTACACCGGGATCAGCTCCGGCATGTGCAGCTCCAGCATGCTCCGACATGTCGCCTGGTCGGGTCGCTTCTCCAATCCCTCGCTCTCATACCAGATGCGGAACAGCGGCCAGGCGTGGTCGAAGAAGGTCTGCCAGCGCTCGCTGGGCCAGGGTTCACGGACGAGTTTGAGGTGGACGTACATGCCAATGCGCTAAACCGCAACGACGCGACGGCGCAACGGATGCGCAACGTCAGCAGTAACGGAGGTCAAGTTCATTCTTCCGGCAGATTGTTCACGATGCGGCGGATGCCATCCTTCAGCAATGCGCTTCGGAAATTGATGAGAAGGCCAAGACGGTTCTCAGTGAGCTTCAGATATGTGATCATCTGGGCCGTGTGTACCGGATGCAACTCTTCCACGGCCTTCACTTCGAGAATGACCTTCCGGTTCAACCAAATATCCAAACGGTAACCGGCATCGAGCTTGACGCCGCGGTAAACAACAGGAAGCGCGACTTGTGTTTCGACAGCAAAGCCCATGTCGACAAGTTCATGACCAGGCACACTTCGTAGGCGCTTTCCAGCAATCCTGGCCCGAACCACCGATGCACTCGAAAAGCGGCCTCCACAGCGCCCTCGGCTATCTCGTTCTCATGCATTCGCGTGGCGATCCCGTTGCGTCGCTGCGTCGTTGCGGTTCAATTCCTCACATCATCTTGAACCCGCCGATCTCCAGCAAATGCTCATGCCCGTTGGTGCCGTG
>CAZJTB010000261.1:0-4546 GCA_964548485.1 uncultured Chryseobacterium sp.
TGGTGACGCCATCGCGCAGCAGCGGCACCGTGTAGATCGCACCCGCAGGGGCATTGGCCGAGCCGCCGATGTAGAGCGTGTTGGGCTCATCGGCGCGGATCGTCAGCCCGCCATAAGGAGCAGGCAGGTCGGCGATGCTGCCCAGATCCACCAGCGAGTAACCGGCATTGACGAATTCCGCGGTGAGCGTTTGCGCTTTCGCCGCACCTGTGCCCAGGGCGATGGCCAGGCCGAGCAAGGGAAGCAGGAACGAGCGGAAGTGTGATGGAGCTGGTGCGTAGGGCTGTTGCATGGGGCGTGGATCAGGGCGAAAGGTCATCGTGAAGCGGAGGCTGGGCAATAGAACCTTTGTTAGTGGTTTGAAGGCCATGCGCAACTCAGTCATCACCCATAAGGATACTGTTGAGCGCCTGGGGCGCCCACTCCACGAAAGTGGGGGCGCGATGGCGGAGATAGTTGGGTTGCTTTGCTCGCAACGCATCGCGCATGAGAACCCTCATTACCCTGTCCCTAGCCCTCCTGGCCGGCGCATCCGCCGCGCAGGAGTTCAACTTCTACGGGTCCATCTATTTCCTCGCCTCCGAACCCACAGGTTCGCCGGGCGCCACCCTCACTTCCTCAGGAACATCACTCGCCTCGTTCAACTACAACAGTGCCAATCCGCAGCATCCGCTATTCACTTCCGGGGTGTACTACCCGGCGCAGGATTGCGCCGGGCACAACATCTGGGTGCGCGTGCAGCACATCGCTCACGACCCGAACGGCACGGAGAACGGCTTCAACGTGACGGGCACGCTCAATTCGCCCTTCCTGCCCCTGGGGTCCACGGACCGCATCGGCGGCTGGTTCGGCTTCCTCTACGAGTTCCGCATCATCGCCGATCAGGCACTGACCGGCACGCGCACGAACACCTTGGGCGATCTGTTCCCGACGAACATCACCGTGGCCAGCCTGGAGACGCTGTACAACAACGGCGGCGCGCTGTACGAGTGGCTCTCATTCGAGATCCTCAACAGCGAGACCACGGGGTGGTCGTTGAACTCGATCAATTTCACCGGCAGCAACCCGAACTCGAACCCGGGCTTCAGCGCGGAACTGAACTACTCCACCACCGCCACGTCCACCACGCCGCCCACGGGCTTCAGCACCACCTTCCCCACCGGAAGCCCCACGGTGTACGCGATCGATCTGAATCCTTCCGGAGCGCAGCATTCCGAGTTCCGCATGACGGCGGGCGGCGTTTCGCGCTTCCGCTACGGGTATGAGTTCACCTCTTGGGGGTACCAAGGCATGAGCATCGCCTTCGGCAGCGGTGCCGTGCTGAACGCGCTCGCCACCAACCCGCTGTGCGCGGGTGATGCGAACGGCAGCATCACCATCACGCCCACGGGCGAAGGGCCCTTCAGCTATTCCTGGAGCAGCGGCGGCAATGGGATGACGGAAAGCGGACTTGCTGAGGGTTCATACACCGTTACCGTGACCGATGGGAATGGCTGCGCCGTGCAGCAGACGGTATCGCTCAGCGACCCGGCTCCCCTGTCAGGCTCCATCGTGGAGTTCGAGGATAATGGCACAACGCTGCTGCAGGCGGTGGTGTCCGGCGGCACAGGCGCCTACAGCTATGCCTGGAGCGATGGAACGACGGATGCGACCATGGAGCCACCGTGGGGGGGGACGTACTCCGTGACCGTGACGGACGGGAACGGTTGCGCGCTCGTATTGGCCTATACGCTGGTGGGCATCCACGAGCCGGATGCTCCGCGGGCACTGCTCTACCCGAACCCCAGCGCGGGATGGTTGATGGTGGACGGAGGCGTCGCGGGCAGTCGCTTGCGCCTGTTCGATGCTGCGGGGAAGCTCGTGCTGGATCGATCGATCAGGGCGAGTGGTACGAGCGTGGTGGATTTGTCCGCTCTGGTGCCTGGCTCATACATCGCGGAGCTGGATGGCAGGCGCATGGTGCTGGTGCTTGAGCAGCGCTGAGCAGGCGGCGGATGGAAGGGCGGGCCAGAGGCATGGATTGATCTTCGCACGGGCATCCGTGCCAGGCCGATCAGCGGGTCGGGCGGTGCTGCCCGTGCGGAGCGCGTATGGACCCGCTCAGAACTGGAAGTAGATGAAGGGCACCATCTCCGCCGTGACGGTCTGGTACACGAGCACCACCACGCCTGCGCTCACCAGCGCCATGGCCCACAGGGGCAGCGATGCGAAGCCCTCGCGGTAGCGCTGCTTCAATGATTCGGGCAGCCAGTGCACCACCAGGCCGATGAGCATCACGGCGAACACGCTGCGGAAGGCCCAGAGCACATCGCCGGCCAAGTGCAGGTTGAAGGCGGTGGCCACCTGGTGCAGGAATTGGTTCGCGGTCTCCAGGTCGGGGCTGCGGAACCAGATCCGCGTGAAGCTGATGAAGGAGAAGGTGATCAGGACCTTCCACGCGTGCGCGACCCAATGCACGCTCTTCTCCCACGGGCTGATGCGCTTCCACTGCTTGTACACGAGCAGGCCCAGGCCGTTGAGGCCGCCCCAGATCACGAACATCCAGCTCGCCCCGTGCCATAGGCCGCCGATGAGCATGGTGATCATGAGGTTGAGGTTCGTGGTGATGGCCTGCTGGGCGCCGGGGGAGAACTGCGTGAGCACCACCGCTGCCGCGATTGCCGAGAGGTAGATCGCCGGCAGCCACCACCAGCCGGTGAGCAGGATGAGCGCCGCGCCGATGATCCCGAGCATGATCCACGAGAAGAGCGAGCCGCCCCGGTTGCCGCCCATGGGGATGTAGAGGTAGTCGCGCAGCCAGGTGCTCAGGCTCATGTGCCAGCGCTTCCAGAACTCGGCCACGCTGGCGGCCTTGTAGGGGCTGTTGAAGTTCTTGGTCAGGTGGAAGCCCATGAGCAGGGCCACGCCAATGGCGATGTCGGTGTAGCCGCTGAAGTCGGCGTACACCTGCAGCGAGTAGCCGAAGAGCGCCAGGAGGTTCTCGAGGCCCGAGAAGCGCAACGGATCGGCGAACACGCGGTCGATGAAGTTGACGGCGATGTAGTCGCCCACCACCATCTTCTTCACCAGTCCATTCAGGATCCAGAACACCGCCATGCCGAATTCGAGGCGCGACAGGCTGTACGGCCGGGCGATCTGCGGGATGAACTCGCTGGCGCGCACGATGGGCCCGGCGACGAGCTGCGGGAAGAAGCTCACGTAGAACCCGAAGTCGAGCAGGTTGCGCACCGGCCTCAGGTGGCCGCGATAGACATCGATCGCGTAGCTCATGCACTGGAAGGTGTAGAAGCTGATGCCCACCGGCAGCAGCACCTTGTTCTCCACGAAATGCGCGTCCCACGCCAGGTTGGCCCAGCGGGCGAAGTAGTTCACCGGCTCGAAGGCGGTGCCTGCGATGGCGTTGATGTTCTCGACCACGAAGTGGGCGTACTTGAAGAAGCCGAGCACGAGCAGGTTGAGCGTGACGCTGGTGGCGAGGAGCAATCGCTTGCGCAGCCGGTCATCGGTGGCCGCGCTGGCCCGGCCGATGAGGAAGTCCATGACGATGCTGAAGCCGAGCAGGCCCACGAAGAGCCCGCTGGTCTTGTAGTAGAAGAAGAGGCTCACGCCGAAGAGCCAGGCGCTTCGCCAGAGCGGACGCTTGTGCACCGCGCTGAAGCCCGCGAGCGCCACCAGCAGGAAGCCCCAGAAGAAGAAGCGCGTGAAGATGAGGGGCGAATGCTCGTCGTACAGGAGCAGCGATGACCAGTCGATGCCTTGCTGCATCAGCGGCTGGTGAGCTTGAGGTGATTGCCGTAGGCCTCCATGAGCGCACCGAAGAGCAGGTCGCCCAGCACGTTGTAGCCCGCGCGCTTCAGGTGCACGCGGTCGGGCTGTGCCAGCCCGGCCTTCTCCCAGGCGCGGATGCTGCCCTCGCCGCCCATCACGCCCCAGGTGTCCCACACGCCCACGCCCTCGCTGGCGCTGAGGCGAAGCATGGCCTCGCGCACCGCGCCGGCGTTCTTGTTCACGAAGCGGCGCTTCACATAGCTGTCCGTGTTGGTGGTGAGCAGGATGGCGGCCTTGGGGTTCGCGAGGCGCACGCGGCGGATCAGCTCGCGGTAGTTGGCCTCATAGCGCGCGGCGCTGAAGTCGGGGTCGTGCGCGTCATTGATGCCGATGGAGAGGATCACGAGGTCCGGTGCGATCAACGCGAGTTCCTCGCTGAAGCGCTGGCAGCGCAGCCAGGTGGTGGTGCTGGCCCCGTTCACGCCCAGCGCATGCACCACCACGCCTGGATCGCCGGTGCCCAGCACGATGCCGCGCAGGGTGAAGCGACGTTGGGTGCTGTCCGTGCGCTGGATGCGGAGCCGCAGCGTGTCGCATTGCCGGTCGTAGGTGAACTCGGTGAAGCCCCGCATCGCATCCACGGTGCGGCTGATGCGCACGGTGGTGTCGGTGCTCCAGGCGAGCACTTGGTAGCTGCTGTCCATGGCATGCAGCACGCGCACCCGGTCGAAGGTGTACGCGGGATGGATGTCGCCCCGGAAGCCGATCTTGATGTGCG
>CAZJTB010000262.1:0-4542 GCA_964548485.1 uncultured Chryseobacterium sp.
GCTCCTGCTGTTCCTGGTGATCGTGAGCTCCGCTCAGACCTACTCGCCACCGGACCCGGGCGGCTTGGAGGGCATCATCGTGGAGACCTATTACGTGGCCGATGCGGATGATGCCGCAGACACCGATGGCGGCCCAGGCCTTGTGGAAGGCGCGAAAACCTACCGCGTTTACGTGGACATGCTGCCTGGCTACAAGCTGGTGAGCGTGGGCGGGTTCCCGAACCATCCGCTCACCCTTGGCACCACCACCAGCTTCTTCAACAACGATGATCGGGGCGAGGCCTGGGGACGTGACATACCCGCGCAGCACTTGAACAAGAACACGGTGGCCATCGATTCGTGGCTGAGCTTCGGCGCCGCGAGCACCCAGCACTGGGGCGTGCTCAAATCCGAGGACCCCAACGGCAGCATCGTGGGCGGCCCCAACAACCAGAGCGGGCTGCTGGCAAACACCGCGACTGCAGCAGGCATCCCGCTCACCACATCGGATGGCATCGTGAACCTCGGCACTCCGCCGGGCACCATCAGCTCCGTGGGCATTGGGCCTGACTGCTTCGACCCCGGCGGCGCGAGCAGCTACAGCAACGACAATTTCGCCTGGGCGGTGCTCGGCGGCGTCACCGGCCCCACCGAGAGCAACCGCGTGCTCATCGGGCAGTTCACCACCGATGGCGACCTGAGCTTCTGCCTGAATCTCGCGCTGCGCATTCCCAATGAGCTGGTGTGCGAAGACCCCAACTGCCACACGCTGCTTCAATTCTTCAGCGAGGTGCTCGTATCCGACACCCTGGGTCAGGGATACGGTGGCCAGAACATCTTCTCGCACCCCACGCTATGCTTCAACTCAGCGAACGTCTCCATCGATTGCCTCGGCGTGCCGAATGGGCCTGCCGTGCCAGGAAGCGCCTGCGATGACGGCAATGCGGACACGAGCGACGACCAGTACAGCGCGGCTTGCGTTTGCTGGGGGCGCGATTGCGCCGGCACTTACGGCGGCAGCGCGCTGCCCGGCGCTCCATGCGACGATGGGAACCCCGCCACGGTGAACGACACCTGGCAGCCTGGCTGCGTCTGCGAGGGATCCAATGGCGTGGATGAAGCCACGGCGGCGTCCGCTCGCGTGAGCCCGAATCCGACCAACGGTCACCTGCGGATTGAATTGATGTCGGCTGGCGGCATGATCGAATGGCAGCTGCGCGACCTCAGCGGCGCGCTTGCCATGAGCGGCTCGGCAGCTGCGGAGCGGATCACGGGCCTCGACCTCTCCCGCCTGGCCTCGGGCACTTACATGCTGACGATCCTGCGCGACGGCGCGCGCTCCCAGCACCGTGTGGTGAAGCATTGATCACGGCCATGACGAAGCACTTCCTCGTCGCGCTGTCCCTGGCCATGGGCCATGGCCTCCTCGCGCAGGGCCTGGAAGGCGTGCTGGTTGAGCGCTACCATGAGATGCCAGCCGCCACGCCCGACGCGCCGCCGTTGGTGACCTACCGCATCTACCTGGACCTGGGGCCCGGCTACTCGCTCCTCAGCGTGTATGGCGAGAAGGACCGCAACCTCTTCTTCCGCACGAGCACGCGCTTCTTCAATGACACGGTTCACGGTGCCGGCAGCGGCGAGCTGATCCAGGCCAGGCACCTCGCCGAGTTCCCTGCCGGCATCGATTCCTGGTTGGCCTTCGGTTTCGCGAGCAGCGCGCACAAGGCCGTTCCCTTGCACCTGGACCCGGATGGATCGGTGCTCCGCAACGGAGCGGATGCGACAGGCCCGGGCTACTCCGCCGCGCTCGGCAAGAGCGATGGGCTGGTGGCGGCCAGCACGGTGCCCGAGGTGATGTACCTGTACATCACGCGCAGCTTCCTGGAGAGCCTCAGCGGCCATGTGATCGAGACCGAGGCGGGGGCATACGGCGTGCTGGGCCATGTGAAGGGCGCCACCGAAGAGAACATGGTGCTGATCGCGCAGCTCACCACCGATGGCGAGCTCAGCTATGCCATCAACGCCGGATTGCGGACACCCGATGGCGGTATCCTGAAATGCATCGCCTACCCCTCGCGGGCCGACGATGAGGTGCAGCACCCCGCGCTCCATGTGAAGCCCGCTGGAGAGGCGCGGTTCTAGAAGCCATCTCAAAATAATCCTTCGGGCTCCGGACCGGCGCGCCGCGCAGCGCGCGGCATTCGCACCGCACGGCAAGGATAACCGGTCGTTCCCGCAGGCCGTCCGCCTGGCGGCGCCCATGAATACGCGCTCCCGCGAACTGTGATGCAGGACTGGCGCCTGCATTAAGCCGCCGTAACCAGCATGCTGATGATGCTAATGGCTGCTTCATGGATCAATAAGCAAAGCATACGCTTCGGCTAACCGCCAGGCACCGGTGCCCGGGGACTTTTGGCCCGCCACAGAAACGGCATCGATTCAGGAACGAGAACCCCAAAACCCCAACACGAACCATGAAACGTCTCTTCAAACTGGCCATGGCCGCGGGCGTCGCGGGCATCGCCGCGCAAGGCAGCGCCCAGAGCATCGGCGCCGCCTGCGGATGTCCTCCGGTGAGCAGCCGCACCACGGTGAACCTCTCCACGCTCCTCACGGGCGGGAACCTCACCAACCCCAGCACCACGCTCACCTGCAACAACCTGTACATCCTCGACCAGTCCATGTACGTGGCCGACGGGCAGGACCTCTACATCCAGCCCGGCACCGTGATCAAGGCCAACCAGGCGCCCACCGGCACGAATGCCTATACGCTGGTCGTATCGCGCGGCGGCCAGATCTGGGCCAACGGCTCGCAGAGCTGCCCGATCATCTTCACCGCTGCTGCCGACCCGCTCGATGGCAGCTACGCCGTGACCAATCGCGGCAAATGGGGCGGCCTCATCATCCTGGGCCGCGCGCGCAACAACGTGCGCAACGGCGACCTCCGCGATGGCGGCCCCAACCCGTCCAGCTCCATCACGGGCACCGATGGCGTGGGCCTGATCGAGGGCCTGCTGGCCGGCGACAGCCGCAACTTCTATGGCGCGCCGATCGGCTCTGAGAACGACAACGACAACAGTGGCGTGCTGCGCTACGTGAGCGTGCGCCACGGCGGCCAGATCATCGGCACGGCCAACGAGGTGAACGGCATCACCTTCGGCAGCGTGGGCCGCGGCACCAAGGTGGAGTTCGTGGAAGCGAGCTCGAACCTCGACGACGGCCTCGAGTTCTTCGGCGGGACGGTTGACGTGAAGTACGCCTCGGCCGCCTTCTGCGACGATGATTACGTGGACTACGACCAGGATTACCGCGGTCGCATCCAGTTCTTCTATGGCTTGCAGGGCCCCGACAACAGCGGCGGCACCAACAACCAGGGCGACAACGGCATGGAGTGCGATGGCGACGACGGCCCCGGCAACACCGCGCCGAAGAGCAACCCCACCATCTACAACGCCACCATCATCGGCCGCTGGACCGCCACCGGCGGTAGCGGTGACGAGGCCATCGAGAGCCGCCGCGAGGCCCTGGGCAAGATCATCAACAGCGTCTTCGCCAACTTCCGCAGCGGCATCAGCCTGAGCGATGTGGCCGTGACCAACTGGAATGCCGGCACCTTCGAGGTGAAGAACTGCACCTTCCAGACCCGTGCCGACCAGACCAACGCGGGCGATCCGGTGAACGACACCTTCAAGCGCGTGCGCATCAACGGCGGCAACGCCAGCGCGGCCGACTACACCAAGTTCACCGCCGACGGCAACCTCACGGTGGGCTTCAACACCCTCATCGACGCCAGCTTCGCCATCAGCCCGCTCACGAGCAACACCGTGACGGACCGCGTGAACCCGGTGCCTGCCGCTGGCGCCACCGCCGCGCAGAGCACCATCACCGCGCCGATCGACGACTTCTTCACCGCCGTGAAGTACCGCGGCGCCTTCGAGCCGGGCGCTGAGCCCTGGACCAAGGGATGGACCGCCGTCGCCAACATCAAGGGCGATGTGAGCACCGTGGCCGGCTGCGTGGGCGACCTCAACAAGGATGGCCTCATCAACTCGCTCGACTTCACCCTCTTCAGCAGCGCCTTCGGCGGCAACTGCTTCTAAACCAACCACCCTGCCGGCGATCGCTGGTGCGAAAGCCCAGCGATCGCCGGAAAACACAACCAAGACCATGAACAAGCACCTGAGAAATCTGCTCTGTAGCGGCCTGCTGCTCCTGACCGGCTCGATGGCCCAGGCGCAGCTCGGCCTGCAGGACGTGATCGTGGAGGAATACCACACGATCACCGCAGCCGACGCGAACGCCTACAACAACGTGCATGGCGGCGGCTCCTATGAGCTCGCAGCGGGCATGAAGGTGTACCGCGTGTACATCGACCTGGAGCCCAACTGGAGGCTCGCCAGCGTGTTCGCCATCCCCGAATCGCCGCTGGCCATCCGCACCACCACCTCCTTCTGGAACGACGATAACTGGGGCAGCCAGAACCCCGCGCAGACCCGTCGCTTCGATGAAGGCGCGCTGTTCGACTCCTACATCACCATCAACACCAGCGGCACTTCTGGTGGC
>CAZJTB010000263.1:0-4542 GCA_964548485.1 uncultured Chryseobacterium sp.
CGCTCACGTTGCCGGCCATCTGGTACAGGCCGTAATCGTTCGGCGTGTAGCTGTCCACGGGCACCGTGTGGAAGCCGCCATCATCGGTGTAGTTGCCGTGCAGCGGCTTGAAGTTGCCCAGGAAGCACCCCTGGCGGTTGCGCACATAAGGGCCGCCCCAAGGGTAGGGCGCCAAGTCGAGGCCGCCGCGCGAGGCGTACTCCCACTCCGCCTCGGTGGGCAGGCGGAACCGGTTAACGAACGCCTCGCCATTGCTCTCCAGCCAGCTGTTCATGAGCTGGGTGCGCCACACATTGAAGGCCGTGGCCTGCACCCAGGTCACGCCCACCACCGGGTACTCATCATAGGCCGGGTGCCAGAAGTAGTTCTCCGTCATCGGCTCATTGAAAGAGTAGGTGAAGTCGTGCACCCACACCAGCGTGTCAGGATACACGTTGATGACCTCCTTGATGATGAACTTGCTGCGGTCGCTGTGGCCGCGGATGGCGTTGTTCTGGCCCTTGGTGTTTGTGTAGCTCAGGTCCAGGTCGCGCGCCCAGTTCGACGGGGTGCCCTTGCGGGCGGCCTCCTTCAGGTCAATCCAGTAGTACTCGAACATCAGCTTGCGCGTATCGATCTCCTTGCGGCGGTAGAATCGCTCGCTCTCGCTGAGGAAGAGGTCGGCAAGGGCCTCGCGCTCCTCATCGCCGTACCAGTTGATCCGTGTCTTCCAATTGAGCACCGGCGGATCGATCTCCTCGCCGAATTCATCCTCGGTTATCACATGCTCGCCGATGTCCTCGTCGCCGAGGATGCGCTTGGCGATGGAGTCGCGCACGTAGAACACGAACTGGCGGTACTCGTTGTTGGTGATCTCCGTCTGGTCGATATAGAAGGCCTGGACGGAGACCGTCTTGCTCTTGGTGACCAAGGCATACGGCACGTCCTGGTCGCTCGGACCCATGACGTAACTGCCCATCGGGATGTAGTTCATCCCATAGGGGTCCACTTGGTACCAGCCGGGCCTGCCCAGCACTCCGGTCAGTTGCCCCTGACCGCCTCCGCCACAGCCCGCCAGCAAGCCGATGGCGCCGAGATACAAGATGGGACGTTGCATGTTCTTCCTGTTTTGCCGTGTCGGTTCTTCCTTGCAGGGACCCTTGTCGGAGCGGTTCGGGTAAGCGAACACCTCAGACGAGGCACTCTACGGCAGTTCGGTTGTTCGGGTTACGGTCCGGTTTAGAGGAACAGCGGGTTCCTGTAGATCTGCACATCGGGCGGCTTCACCAGCAGCACGCAGTAGTTGAGCATCACTTCGTGGCTGCCGCTGCTGTAGTTGCGGATCTGCGAGGTGGTCACATCGTAGCTGTAGCCGATGCGCAGCTGCGATTTGGGGTTCGGCTTGAATTGGTACCCGATGAGCGGGGCGATCGCATCCTCCGTACGGTACGAAACGCCCGCCCAAACCATGTTATTATAGAGGAAGACCCCCGTGATATCGAACTGCGTGGAGGTCCCGTCGCTCTTCATGAGCACGCTCGGCTGGATCACGTACTTGTTCGGGTCGGCCTTCAGCTTCCAGTTGTACCCGGCCTGCACGAAGTAGTGGCGGCGCTGCTGGATGCTCACGTTGCGGAGCTCCACTTCGGTGAGGTGGGTGCTGCTGATGCCCGCCCAGAGCGTTGGGCTCGTGTAATACAGGCCGGCCGCGAGGTCCCAGCCCATATCGCTGCGCCCATTGGCGGGAATGGAGTTGTCGGAGGTCACGGGATCAGTGGCGCGCCAATCGTTGCCCAAGGTGTGGCTCATCATGCCAGCGGCCAGGCCGATGCCCAAGGTTCCACCGGAGTTGCCCACCTTCCGGTGGAAGGAATAGCTCAAGCGGGCGTAGGTGCTGTTCTGCTGGCCCAGCTTGTCCATGAAAACGGACAGGCCCACGCCGCTGCTGATGCGCTTGATGTTGCCATGCACATTCAGCAACGCGGTCTTCGGCGCCCCGTCGAAGCCGGTCCATTGCTGGCGGAGCAGCATGGTGCCGCACAGCTCACCGGTGGTGCCCGCCACGCCCGGGTTAATGGACAGGCGGTCGAACATGTACTGCGTGAACTGCGGATCCTGCTGCGCCATGGACGCAGCAGCCAGGCCGATGCAGGCCGCTGCGCTGATAATCCCCCTCATGCTGATCATCCGTTCGGTTTGGTGCCTGAAAAACAAGGGGATAGGCGACAGCCTGCCCCAAGAACCGGCGCCAATATAGCAATTCCCCCTATCGGCCAAATCCTGTTAAACCGGCTGACCCACAGTACGAATGACCGCAGGGGATCGGCCAAGGCGCTTACGCGAGCTTCTGGAAGGTGCGCCACCAGCGGTCGGGCACCTCTTCGCGGCAGGCGGCCTGATAGTCACTGTAGCTGCAGGGCACCAGGTGATGCCGCTCGAAGCGGGCCTCCTGCTCGGCCTTGTAGGGCACGTCCATCCACCAGCGGTCGCTCACGGTGCTCTTGTAGAAGACCAGCTCCTGCTCGTGGCCGCGGATGGGGATGCGGAACCGGGTGAACCGCTTGCGGTCGAGCCAGGGCAGGTCGTTGGTGCGGCTGCGGAAGCCATCCAGGAAGCACCACAGCATCTGCGCGGCGAGCTGGCTGGTGGATTCATCCTGGTCACGCACGGGATCCAGCTCGTACAGGCCGATGGAGCTGATCTTCTCGCTCACGCCGGCATAGCGCATCAGCTGGCACACCTCCTCGCCATGGAAGCCGTTGGGGTTCGGGCGGGTGGTGCCCGGCGCATCGCTGCGGCGCACGGCGCTCATGTCGATGCTGAGGGTGTCCGCATTGCGGAGCACGGGCTCGGCATCGGACAGGTTCTGCCGCAACTCGCCCAAGCGGTGGGTGTCGAAGAGCAGGCGCTCCATGAGCTCGATGCCGGGCTGGTCAACCAGGTAGGTCTGGTAGCCGAGGTTGCTGTAGTTGAAGAGGTAGTTGGGCTGCCGCAGCACGATCTGGCTGAGGTAGCTGGATTCGGCCAGGGCCTGTCCCGGCTCACCCAGGTCGAAGCGGCTATCGACGCAGGCCAGATTCACCGTGCGCTCCAAGCGTTCGTAGGCCAGGTACTGGCTGAAGGTGTGGCCCTGCCCGCCGCCGAGCAGCACGGGCACCACATTCATGCGCATCAATTCGGCCAGTGTTTCCGCTACGGCATGCTGGGTATCCGCAGCCGAAGCGCCGGGATGTATATCGCCCAAGTCCACCAGCCGCACGGGCATGGCAGGCTGAAACAGCTGATAAAGCTGCTCGCGAACGGCATCGGGCGCGTTCACGCAGGCGCGCGGCCTGGCATGCCCGGGATCATCGAGCACGCCGAACAAGGCCACTTGGAAGCCTTCGAGCGCCGGAAAGCCACGCCCTTCGGTGTGGAACACAGTGGTCTCACCCAATGTCTGACTCGCCCACTCGGGGCGCTGATCGCCGAAACGGCGCGAGGGCTGGAAGTAGATGCTGATATCCATGGGCACGGGTCCGGACCGGGCCGGCCGACGTTGGCGAAAATGAACCAAGGACGCTGTCGGCTCGGCGCGGTGCGCGGTTCAACTTCGCACAGGGCGATGTGAGCAGCCCTAGGGCTTCTTCCTGGCCGCCTTCTTCGCGGCCGCCTTCTTGGGAGCTGTCTTACCTGGCGCTTTCGCCGCAGCCTTCGCGCCACGAGCCGGCTTCTTGCCGCCCTTCCGCTCCGGCGCAGCGGCCAGCAGGGCGGTGGCCTCTTCCAAGGTCAGGTCCTCGGGCTGCTTTTCCTTAGGCAGGTTGGCGTTCTTGTTGCCATCGGTGATGTAGGGTCCGTAGCGACCGGCCAGCACCTGGATGGCCGAGCCCTCGAACTCCTTCAGGATGTTCTGGCGCGCGCCGGCGAGCTTGGCCTCGATGAGCTCAATGCCACGCTCAAGCGTCACAGCCGACGGCTCCTCCCCTTTCGGGATGTTGGCGTAGGTCTTCCCGAACTTCACGAAAGGCCCGAAACGACCCCGGCCCTGCACGATCATCTCGCCCTTGTACTCGCCCAGGTCGCGGGTGGCGCTGGCGGCCTTCTTCAGGTCGATGAGCTCGATGGCCCGCTGCAGGGTGATCTCCAAGGGATCATCGTCGGGCGTGAGGCTGGCGTAGGTGCTACCCAGGCGCACATAGGGGCCGAAGCGGCCGATGCCCACCGAGCACACCTCGCCATCGCGCTCGCCCAAGGTGCGCGGCAGCTTGAAGAGGTTCATGGCCTCCTCGAAGGTGACCGACGCGATGCTCTGGTCCTTGCGCAGGCTGGCGAAGCGCGGCTTGTCCTCGTCCTCGGCGCTGCCGATCTGGATCATGGGGCCGAAGCGGCCGATGCGGGCCACCACGTCTTTGCCGCTCACGGGATCCTTGCCCAGGATGCGGGCACCGGTGGCGCGCTCTGCCGTGTCCTTCACCGTGCCCAGCGTGGCGTGGAAAGGCTTGTAGAAGCGTGCGATCATCTCGCGCCAATTCTCCTTGCCCTCGGCGATCACGTCGAACTCCTCCTCCACCTTCGCCGTGAAGT